>DOMW01000003.1:0-13357 GCA_003510345.1 Clostridiales bacterium
CGCCCAGCGGCAGCGTCAAAACTTTTCACGATGGAAAATATCAATGTTTTAAGTTGTGCAGGGGCGGGTTCAAATCCCCTTTTCCTAGGAGCTGGAGATACGAACCCGCTTTGATCAGCGATTACTAACAAGCAACGCAGGATATCATTTCTTGCGCAGCTTTAAAGATATCCCCGCTTTTTGCGCCGCTTCTCCCAGCAACAAGGCGGCATACTTTGCTTTTTCCTTTAGTGTTTGGCTGTCGCCCGTTTCGCACGCAAGCCGCCCCATGACGGCGCGGAGTTCTTGCGGCGGAAGCAGGTTCACGGCAACACAATAAAAGCTTTTGCGGCGGCCGTCGTTGTATATGTCAAGCAAGGCCTGCAATATTTCCATTTTCTCCCACAGTTCTGCCTGGTAAGCGGCAAACCCGTATTTTTGCAGCTTAGCGTTGTCACGCAGTTGATTCCGGTGGGTAATAAAAGAATCACTTGCGTCTGCGGCGGCGTATCTGCCGCAGGGGTATTCCGGGCATAGGAAACAGAATTCGATCGCACCGTGCCGGGCATTGCATTTCAAGATAGCGCAGGCGGGATTAAAAAAATCTTTTCCTCCGCAACCGGGGCAACGGAACGCGCCTTTTGTGTAGTGGTTTGGGCACAGCCCGCAATTGAGCCCACATGCGGAAACTAGAGGATATTCCCTCGTTTGTTCACCCATACCGCCCCCTAGCTCAAAGTGTCAATACTTGCCCGCGTCTGAACCGAAGCATTGAATATCCGGGACCTGTCCCTGCCGGCTTCCTTTGCTTCATAGAGCGCGGTGTCCGCATTTTTGTAGAGGCTATCAAAATCCGCCATCCCCTTTGCGGGGCAAGCGACGCCTATACTGGCGGATATGGCGCAGCTACCCGTTTCGCTTCCCGGCCGCTGCGGATCGGAAGCTTCAAACCGCAGGGCTTCGAGCAGCTCTTCCATTTTGCCGGAAAGCCAGTCGCGGCTCGGGATGTTTTGCAGGAAAACAATAAACTCGTCGCCGCCGATGCGCCCGCAAATATCCGTATCCCGGAACTGCCCCTTCAGCCTTTCGGCAAACTCTTTGATGACGGCGTCGCCTACCGCGTGCCCCAATGTATCGTTCACATTCTTAAAATGGTCGATATCGGTTATGATCAGCGCACCTGAGAAGCCGGGTTCCGCCTCCGCAAGCAACGCGCTGATATGCTCTTTTGTGGCGGCTTTATTATACAGTCCGGTCAGCGGGTCTGTTTCGGCCATGCCAAGCAGTTGTGTTTCGCGCGCTTTTTCCGCGCTGATATCCTGGCTGAAAACGATCATGTGCACAGACTTGTCGGAGTTGTAATAGAAAAGCCTGGCCCGGAGCCGCACCCATTTTTCCCCTTCCCCGGGCGGGGCGATCATGCATTCGTAGTCAAGCTCCCTTATGCCCCTTTCAAAAGCATCCAGTATGTTCTCCTGCGAGAATATGGCCGCAAATTCTTCCCGGAATCCCTCTTTGATCTGTATTTCCGTTAAGGCAGCCATCGCGTCCGCGAACTTAACGTCGGTGATGCCCATGTTTTTAAAATACCGCATCGTATCTTCCCCGGCGGGTGTACCGTGGGTAATGTCAAATTCATACACATCCGCGTACATATCCTTCGCGGCGGCGGTAAGAAGATTGTGGTATTCCAGCTCCTGCGCGACGACCAGCTTTAGCAGCCGCTTGTTGTAAGACAATATGCTCGTGTTGAAAATGATCAGCACGACAAGCGCGATCACCGCGGTGACGGCTACCCCAATCACAAGTTGCCTGGCAAACTGCTCCTGTAATGCCGACATATTGCTTTCCACAACCAGATAACATCTGAGCGTGGGGACATACCGCACGATCACGAAACAGTTGCTAAACTCCCCGGTTCCCCAAAACGTCGCCTTTTCAATACCGTTTTCTTCGACGACAGAATGCAGCAGCGCCGAGTCAAGGTAGTCAAATTCGCCGAAAGCATCGTTGTTTCCCGCTTCGGCCATCGTATTGATACTCTCGGCGTCTACCAACAGCATCGCGATATTGTATTCCGCGTTGTAGCTTTGAAGAAGCCGCTGCAAATTGTCGATCTGGAACCCGATGCCTACCACACCCAGTACGCGGCCGCCGCCGCCGTATATTTTGCAATCCGCGAAATACATGGTACCGCCATACGGATCCTTGCGCTCGCCGAACGAATACCGCTCCGTATCGGCGATGAAATCAAAATACCAGGCGTCTTCAGGCACGCCGGGGTCAAGCGTTTTGTACGCGCCGCTGAAATGGTAGTACCGGTCGGTTCTGGTGGAAGCTATATAGATTGACGTGAAACCGTATTGCGCTTTATATGAGTTCAGATACTTTTGTATCTCCTCCAGATACGCTTCGTCCGGCTCCCCTTCCGGAGTTTCGCGCGAAAGTATACCTTTTAAAGCGTCGCCGTTTGCCATGGACAGCGCCCCGTTGACAGGTTCTGTGGAATAAAAATCAATTTGCTGGTAAATACTCTCCGCGGCAAGGTTGGCTATGCGTTCGCTGTCGTCCCTAAATGCCCGGTTGTAGGTCTGGTACGTGAACGCCAGCACAGAAATGAAACCCGCGATTAAAACCGCGCATAGCAGCAAATTTGTGCGCAATGGCAGTTTATTTTTCATACTACGGCCTCCCAAATTGTATAGTGCTTTGGGCAAAGCTCACATGCGGGAACCAAAAGTTGTACTCTCGTTTGTTCACCCATACAGGTCTTCTTTTTCCACAGAATCAACGCTTGTTTTATCCGCGGTATTGAATAGCCGGAACCTGTCCCTACCGGCTTCCTTTGCTTCATAAAGCGCGGCGTCCGCGTTCTGATAAAGCGTATCAAAATCCTCCCCGGCCTCGGGAAAACACGCTACACCCGCGCTGGCGGAGATCGAGCAACCACCCGCCCCGGTCTCCGCTCGCTGCGGATTGATGGCCTCAAAGCGCAGAGCGGCGGACAGTTGTTCCATTTTGCCGCAAAGCCAGTCGCGGTTCGGGACGTTTTGCAGAAAAACAATAAACTCGTCGCCGCCGATGCGCCCGCAAATATCCGTATCCCGGAACTGCCCTTTTAACCTTTCGGCAAACTCTTTTATGACGGCGTCGCCCACCGCGTGCCCCAGCGTATCGTTCACATTCTTAAAATGGTCGATGTCGGTTATAATGAGCGCGCCCGAAAAACCGGCTTCCGCCTTCGCAAGCAATGCGCTGATGTATTCCTTTGTCGCGGCTTTGTTGTACAGCCCGGTCAGCGGGTCTGCTTCGGCCATGCCGAGCAGTTGGGTTTCGCGTGCTTTTTCCGCGCTGATATCCTGGCTGAAAACGATCATGTGCACAGATTTGTCGGAATTGTAGTAGAACAGCCTGGCGCGGAGCCGCACCCATTTTTCCTCTCCCCCGGGCGGGGTGCTGATGCAATCGTAATCAAGCTCCCGGATACCTTTTTCAAAAGCGTCCAGTACATTCTCCTGCGAGAACATGGCCGCAAAGCCTTCCCGGAATTCTTCTTTGATCTGCATTTCCGTTAAGGCGGTCATCGCATCCTTGAACTGGACGCCGTCAATCCCCAGATCTTTAAAGTACCGCTGTGTATCCTCCCCGGCCGGTACGCCGTGCGTAACGTCAAATTCATGCACATCCGCGTACATATCCTTCGCGGCGGCGGTAAGAAGGTTGTGGTATTCCAGTTCCTGCGCGACGACCAGCTTCAAAAGCCGCCTGTTATAAGACAATATGCTCGTATTAAAAATGACCAGTACGGCAAGCGCGATCACCGCGGTGACGACTACCCCGATCACAAGCTGGCGGTCAAACTGCGCCTGTAATGCCGACATATTACTTTCCACAACAAGATAGCATTTGAGCGTGGGGACATACCGCACGATCACAAAACAATTGCTGTACTCCCCGTTTCCCCAAAACGTTGTCCTCGCGATACCGTTTTCTTCGATGACAGAATGCAGCAGTTCCGCGTTGAGATAGTCAAATTCACCAAAAGCATCGTTGTTTCCCGCCGCGGCCATCGCATTGATCCTCTCGGCGTCTACCAACAGCATCGCGATATTGTATTCCGTGTTGTAGCTTTGCAAAAGCCGCTGCAAGTTGTCGATCCGAAACCCAACGCCCACCACGCCCAGCACACGGCCGCCGCCGCCATATATTTTGCAGTCCGCGAAATACATAGCGCCCCCGGACAGGTCATTGCGGTTGCCGAACGAATACCGCTCCGTACTGGCAAGCAAGTCAAAATACCAGTCGTCTTCGGGCGCGCTGGGGTCAAGCGTTTTGTACGCGCCGCTGAAATGGTAGTATCGGTCGCTTTCGGCGGAAACAAGATAGGTTGAGGCGAAACCGTATTGCGTTTTGTAATCATTCAGATACTTTTTTATCTCCTTCAAATACGCTTCGTCCGGCTCCCCCTCCGGGACCTCGTTCGCAAGCATGTTCGTCACAACACCGGCGCTTGTCATCGCCAGCGCCGTGTTGACAGGTTCCGAGGAATAAAAATCGATTTGCTGGTAAATACTCTCCGTAGCAAGGTTGGCTATGCGTTCGCTGTCATTCCGAAACTCCCGGTTATAGGTCTGGTACGTAAACACCAGCACGGAAACAAAGCCCGCAATTAAAACTGCGCATAGCAGCAGATTAGTGCGCAATGGCAGTTTGTTTTTCATATTACGGCCTCCCCAATACTGATCTCAATTTCAAGAAACTCAAAAAACACCGCGCGAGCTTTTTCCGAGAGTATGGTGCGCAATAGTAAGCCCAAAGCTTATGCCGACGCTAATAACAACTGGTATATTCACTATTGTAATGTGTTATGCCACAATATTCAAGGACATAACAGTATATTTTTTGAAAACTTATGAAAAAATTTCATATATGTTAGATTCCTTATGAATTGCGCTATAATGGCGCTTTTTTTAACCAGTATAACCGCTTCCCGCCGCCGGTTGCCATATGTTTTTGAATATCCTGCATCTGTTTTTGATAAGCAGGCACAAAATCACGACATATATGGCGCAATTGATATACGTGGCGGGTACGCGCGTCGCCATCATCACAAAATAGGGCGTGCCATATAATACGGAATTCCAGAATGTATTCAGAAGCAGGGAACACCCGGTTTGTATGCCCGTCACGCCCAGCGCGATTTTAAGCGTGGAATTCTCTCTTTTGTGAAAGAGCAATCCGGCAAGCAGGCCGTAAAGCATCATCGTGACAGTAAAAGCCGGAAAGTACGCCCCGGATACCCTGGTGACGAGCAGATAAGAAAGGACATCTGTAGCCGCACCCGCCGCCGCGCCAAAAACAGGCCCCAATACCGCGCCGCAAAGCATGACGACAATGGGTGTAAAGGAGATGCGCACGCTCTGCGAGACGATGATCGTAAGAAAACTGCTCGCGATGACGGCAATCGCAATAAAAACGGCAGTGTAAACCAAATGTTTTGTTTTTTGAGACATAAAAAACACCTTCTTTCTTTTTATTCAGAAGCAAGCCAAAGCCTTCCCAAAAGAAAAAGGTATTCCACAGTTTCTCTTGCAGGCAGCGGACGCGGCTTTGTACCGCAAACAAAATGTTTTTCGTTGTAAGGCGACATCCCATCCCTACACACTTAACGCACAAAACCTACTCTGCTCATATTGAGTTGCTGTCAGTATAGCATTTTGCGCAAACGATTGCAATATGCTATGATTATACTAAATACTAAAAAATTTAAAACATAAGAGGTAAGGGAAACAGTATGAATTTCACATTTTTGACGCCAAATGAGATGATTATCCGCCGCGGGGCCGCGGCACAGATCGGTGAAGTTTGCGGAAAGTACGCGACGAACGTGTGCATTTTTCGCTATGGAAAACATTACGAGCAGTCGGGAACCGCCGATAAAATAGAAGCGGCGCTTACGCGGGCAGGTGTCGGGTTCTCCGTGTTTGGCCGTATCTCGTCAGAGCCGTCGCCCGCCCTTGTGAACGAAGCCGCCGCGTTTATGCGGCAAAACAAATGTGACGGCGCGCTGGCCATAGGCGGCGGTAGCGTGATCGACGCGGCAAAGGCCGCCTGCGCGCTCTCCCCGAACGGCGAAGATATCATGGACTATGTAGAAGGGTTTTCGCCCAAACCATTCGCCGCCCGCCCGCTGCCCCTTGTGGCGCTGCCCACAACGGCAGGTACAGGGAGCGAATGCACAAAGAACTCCGTCATCACAGAAAAAGGGAAGTTTAAAAACAGCGTTCGTGACGACCATATGCTGCCCGTTGCCGCCGTTATTGACGCGGAACTGACGATTCACGTTCCGGCTGGCGTTACGGCGACTTCCGGTGCGGACTGCCTTTGCCAACTGGTGGAATGCTATGTATCGCGCCTGTCCAACCCCATGTGTGACGCGCTTTCCCTGCATTTTGCCGCGATTGGGTATACAGCGCTCAAACAGGCGTTTTCAGATGGGCATAACATGGACGCGCGCGAGCGCATGGCAATATGCGCGTCTGTTTCGGGCATCGGCATCAGCAACGCGGGGCTGGGGGCTGCGCATGGCCTTGCCTCGGGGCTGGGGGCGCTTACGCCGCTTTCACACGGCTTTATCTGCGGCGTAGTGCAGCCATATATCATACGATTTAACTGTAAGAGGGGCGTTACGAAATACGCGGATATCACCCGCGCCATAACACGTAAAAGCTATGGCAGCGATGAGGCCGCGGCATATGCGCTGGCCGAGATCACAGACGAACTGAACGCGTATATAGGCCTTCCCGCCAATTTTAAGGGAACCGGGCTGAAAAAAGAAGATATTCCCGCAATCGCCAAAGCCTCCATGGGATCCAGCATCAAAAAGAATCCTGTGGATATGAGCGTGGAGGAATGCGAAGAATTACTGGATGATATGATATAAACCAACAGTATATAAACCACGTTCAAATTAAGGATAATTGCAATTTGGTTGGAAATTCGGCTGAGCTGGTATCTGTTTGTATTTTCTATGTATACCGAAAGTATAACTAATATATCAATACCCTCTGCCGCGCCCTGTATGCCGGTATTGCTTGACCATACCCATGATGGCGAGGACAATAACCGGTATTGCCATGCCCCATAGAGGCAAATTGTGCCAAATGCTCACCGGCGCAAGCTCTGTTACCGCCGTGGCGGCGGAAGCTTGTGCGGCCATTTGCGGCGCGTTGATAAGCCCAATCAATATGCCGGATACATGCACAATGGAATATGCGCCAAATATAGCCGTCACAATAATGATAAGGTGCTTTTTAACCGCGAGCGTGATGAAACCCATGATGAGAAAGCATGCAAGACCGATCAGAAACGCATAAACAGCGTCCAATCCAGCAAAATAGGCAGGATTCGCGCTTTTGATCCAGTTAAATATGGCAATGCCGAGTATGCCGCCCGCGAGGAAGATACAGAATTTTACAAAGAAAAAAGCCAGCAGCCCCAGCAGCAGCCCCGCCCCAATGGCAATAATCCATGTGCCTGCACCGAGGCCGGGCGCGTGTTCGGAAAGCAGGTTGTATACAAATGAACCGCCCACAAAGAACGCGTAGAGCATGATCATGATTTTCAGGTAGCGATAGCCCCAAAAACAATAAATGACGCCAAGTATCACAAGAAGCACAAGGAACAGTACGGGTAGTAACGCGGCCAAGATAAGTTTCCTCCCCAAATCAATAATACCCATATTATAGCACAGGCAGACGACATTGGCACGGTATTTGTCACGCCGGGAAATGACCAACCTCCGTGCAATATAAGTGCCGATTAGAGCAAATTAACTTAACATAGAGCAGTATCTTTGGCAAAATCGGCTCCATGCCGCGTTGCGCAAACTTGCCATATGTGCCGATATGCCTGCATTTGCGCACCTTGCCTGAAACCGATTTTCCTCAACCCTACTTGCCCAGCGTTAAGTTAATTTGCTCTAAAGGAGTCTGCGGCGCATTATATACCTCCGGCGGCTCAGAACCTACGGTTCTAAGGACTCCCTTAAAAGCAAAAGTGTGAACAACCACGGATCATAGGCCTCAGTTCAAAAAGAACGACCACGCGGTCGGTTTCGGGATCGTCGACTGCCGCTAAACTCTCTGATTTCGCGGTAACAGTACAGCTCTGAGGGTATGAAAATAGATGCTTCAGGCCCCGAATTGATCCGAAGCACCTATTGTTTTATTATTTTCAGCCGCCTGCTTGTTCCATCTCCGCTTCCCGCGCCGCTTCAGCGGCCAATCCCCATGTGCCGCGCACCATCATCACCACACCGTCCTGTGAGTTGATAACAACAAACACCAACTCGCCCCATTCGTCGTATCCCTCATAGTACAGCGTAGTCGCGCCGTTCCATATGTCCATGTTCTGCCGGTACCCGTAGGATTCGATCGCCGCCTGCGCTTCCGTGAGCGTCATCCCCACGGTAACGCCGCCCACCGCGATAGGCGATGTTTCCTCAATAGCGTCTACCCCGGTCATCACATAAGCCCCGGAATCATCCCGCGCAAACGCAACGTTGAAGTTGGGATACCAAAACAGCAGCATGCCATCCTCTTCCAATTCATCATAGTCTGTGCCATAGGTTTCCGCGACGTCGCCGGGGGATAATACCCCCGCGTTCAGCGCGAAATCATCGGTAACGGCAGATGCGCCTTCCGCCGTACCGGTTGGCATGTTCAGGTCATCCGGGTCAAACTGCGAACCCGTAAGCACAAGCGAATGGATGATCGTTTCAGCGTCGGTGGCGTAAGCTGTGTCCTCAGACATATCGCCCCCCAGGCCGTAATACAGCATATAGCAGTCACCCTGCCCGCCGTCCGCGATATACGCCGTAGTGGTCAGCACGTCGCCCTGCGGGTATAGCAAGCTGTAGGTGATCTGGTAGCCGTCGTACATCCCCACCGGCGACTCCCCTCTGGCCCATATGTTGAGCGTAGCGCCTTCTTCCGCCGCAATGCCCTCAAGCACGCTGTCCAGCCCATCGGCATACGCTTCCATCGACATGTCGTAATGGTAATCTACCGTGACCTTCGCCCCGTCCGGCGCATAATTGTGCGTACCAATATATATGCTGGCGCCGTCCGAATAAAACGGCCCATCCTCCGCCTGCCAGCCGGGAAGCAGCGTCAGGGAAAATCCAAGATATTCGTCTTCGTATAGGTTTTCATCCACAGGTTCCGCCGATTCCGTGGGCGGCGTCAACACCTCTTGCGTCGGCGTGGGCGGCGCGGGTGTTTCCCTCCCCTGCAACCGGGACGGCAAACCCGGCGTTTCTGTTTCCTCCCTTCCCACGTTTAAAAACGGGATGCACCCTGTAAGCGCCAATAATAATACTAAAATAACACAAACGATTAAACTTTTTTTCATGGTTTACCCCTCCCGTATTTCCAGCACCTGCCCGCCCGCTTTGGGAACGTACCACAAACGCCGCGGATATGTTTGCCCATCCGTCTCCCCCTCTCCCGCGCCCGCCTGAAATACGACCCAGTCCCCGGCCAGCGCAATCCCCCCGCGCGCGCGTTCCGTTTCATCCAGCACCTGCACCTCGCCCGTGCTCAGGTTCTTTCGTTCCAGTACACCGGGCGGATGCGCGACGTCTCCACTCTGTGGCTGTAATTGACGATTGTAATACAGCCAGCCGTCCTCCACATTGAATCCGCCGGTCGCAGCCTCCGCCAGCATCTCACTCTCGCTTCCATCTTCGCGGCAGCGCCACACACTGCCCCACCAGCCCCATTCCTGCCCGCCCCATTCTTCGGTCTCGGTGCTGTAATACAGCCAGCCGTCCAACCAGAAAAAATTGTTTGCGTAAAGTTCTTCCAGCCAGTCCCCATCCGCGGATTCGCCGCCGTTCAGTGCGTTTACAAACAGGCCGCCCTCCGTCCGCGTCGTGGTAAAAATATGCTCTTCCGACAGCGCGAAAACCTGTATGTTTCCGTTATAGTTCGTAACCGGCCCGCCCTCTAGGGGCCTGCGCCACAGCCCGCAAGCCGGCATATACGCCTCACCCTCGGTGTAATCCTCCAGCACGTACAGGTAACCGCCCGCCACGCACCAGTCCATAACCGTGTAGCCCGCTTCCAGCACAGTTTCCGCCTCCCCGCCATCCGGGCGCATCCGTTTTATCCCTCCGTCAGCCACATAATACAGCCAACCGTCCAGCGCCTGCCGCGCCCCCGGCAAGTCCGAAAGGGTTGCGCCGTCCTGCCCCAACAGCATGGCGTTCCCTCTCCCCTGCCCGCGCGGCGATACATACGCCTCGCCCTCATAAACCACCGCGTCGATAGGGTTTGCGTTATTGCCGGGCGTGTTCCCCATTTCAAACGGGCCGTCTTGCGGCGGGGCACTCTCCTGCGGCAGGCCGCCTTCCGGCGAATCACCCGTGCTTGCGGCGATCGTATCCGTTCCAAACAACGCGTCGAATCCATCGGAAAACCGTTCGTATTCCGCCGGATACTTGTTTCTGCCTTTGCTGGATTTCACCGTCCCGTCCGCATATTCCAGATTCACTTTCCAGATTGTCCCGTCCATTACGAACGCATTATTGTATTCTTCCCGCCAGCCCGGCACGTTACACGCTTCAATAAACGCCGCCACTTCCGCCCATTCGGTTTCGCTGATGTCGAAGCTTTCACTGCCGTATGTCGGGTTGTTTGGCAGTATATCGCCGCCCGTCTCGATATACTCATACATCGCTTCGCCATTTTCCCTGTCCAGCGTGAAGCGGTCGGAATACGCCATGCTGTTGTTGCGCTCATATTCGATTTTCACCAGTTCCGAGGTCGGCGGCGCGCCATCGCATCCCGCGAGGCACGTCAATAGAACACATACCAATATGGAAACAAAAATCTTTTTCATTCACCTGTCCTCCGCATCCTTCGGGTAGTTCGTATTCATCCGGTCTGTCGCCCTATTCAGCCACCCACATACACTTCAAAGATATTGTGCCCGCCGTCCTCCCCGCCCGCTACGCCAACGGCGACAAGATAGTAACTGCCCGGCTCAAGCGCCAGCGTGACGGCAAACACGCGTGCGCCGTCCTGTTCCTCAAACGCGTCGCTTTCCAGTAAAACAGCACCTTCTTCCCCGATCGCGCCAAACTCATACTTGTTCGGTTTGAGGAACCCTGTTTCATGATCGGTCAGATCCTCCACGCGCACGGACTGTGTGCCGGGTGAAGCGGCGATGCGCAACTGAATCGGCTCGCCGGCTTGCAGCCGCTCTTCATCGACGATTTCCACCCCGATAATACCCGCCTCGCCGCCGTCCTGGACGGTAAAATCCACAAAATAGGGTTTGGTGTACCCGCCCATCTGCGAGACGCCGTAAATATACACGCGGTGCGCGCCCGGTTCCGCAAATGATACGTCGAATATGCCCGATTCGGCGCTATCCAGCAACGCGCCCTCTGCGTCATAAAGCTCATACCGGGTAGCCCCTGTGCCATCTACGTACAAATCGGTATGCTGCCCGGGCAGAAGCTCTGTTTCGCCCGCGTCCGCACCGATTATGGCCAGCTCGGGACTCGCCTGTATCAAAAGACTGTTAAGCGATTCCACGCCGTCCGCGCCCGTGCCCCGGACGGTAAAGTCCTCCGCGGCGGTGGCAGTCCAGCGCGTGATGCCATATCCCAGTTCTTCGGGCGTAAAGGCCGCCCCGCTGCCCGCCGGAACAAGCCCGATGACGTCGTCCGTACTGTAGACTGCCACCGTACCGGCTTCCGCGTCCACAGTATAGCAATACAGGGCGGGTTGTTCGGTCTGCATATCGTTAAACGCGCCGTACAGTTCGGGCTGATCTGCGCCGCCCGCCTGCAAAAACCCCCGCCCTGCGCGGCCGATTTGCGCCTCCATTTCGGCATGAAAACGCAGTTCCGTATCAAACAGCACGCCTTCGGGCCGCGCCGCGGAAAAACGAATGGTCGCGCGGTCCTTGTTGGCGTCCCGCCCCATCGCCATTGTAAAATTCACCATCGGGTAGCCGGAATCGGCGTAGAATACGCGCGCCGTTTTGTCGTCACTCTCATAGGAGCGGTCAAACGAAAGCAGAAACGTGTAGCGCCCCAGTCCATCGTCGCTATAGCCATATACCTGTGCCTGAAAGTCGGTGCCTGCGTCCACGTCCTGCACATCAAACGGGGCCCGTTCCCCGCGAAACGCGAAGTTGATGCGCGGCGCGATCACCTCGCCCTGATCCGGCGGGTTATATTTGACATACGTGATGAACACGTCATAGAATTCATCTTCCTCAAACAATATCTGGTCGGCGGGTGTATATACCGTCGCCGGGTGACCGTACACAGAACCGTCCGACTGCCGCATATCCGCCAGCAGTGCAGATAGGTTGGCGTACGTCGCCAATGGCGTGGGCGGTGCATCTTCCGCCGGAGGCTGCGGCCCGCCCTCCACTACAAAACGACCTGTAGCCTGCAGTGCGCCGAAACCCTCCAGACGATAGAGAACATCCCCCAGCAGCAGGTCTTCGCCCTGAAAACAGAAGGATACGGCGCTGCCGTCGTCCATCTCAAAGCTGTAGATCAATTCGTCGTCGGTATGCGCTGGCTGGGCGCGTTGCTCATGCACTGTAATGCCGGACAGCGCGTCATAAACCGCGCGTATGAAGTTCTCCTCCGTCACCGTTTCCGGCAGTCCCCCCGCCACCGTGACGCGGGTCACCGAAAGGGAACGGGGGAAGTTTGTTTCAAAGTTCTCCGCAAATGCTGTGACAGCCGGGTCGTCCAGAAACTCGAATAAAGGCGTTCCGCTCCCGCCGGATAGCGTTTCTCTTCCACCGGACGCGCAGCCGGAAAACACCAACAGTGCTGCCAACATGAATGCCGCAATCAACTTCTTTTTCCCAATCATCATCCACACCTCCAACTTAGGCAGGCGGCTTACTTCAATGGATTGCCGCACTCCCGCTTGCCCAACATTAAGTTAATTTGCTCCAAAGGCGTGCAAGCGCAGGCAAATAGTAACGCAGTGGAAGCGGTCTCTAAAGCGGGAATTCTCAAGGAGATGGAGCGCGGCCGCGCCACAATTGGCGATACAGGAAGCGCGACATTCACTGGACGCGAGGTGAGCAAGCTGCTGCCTTATGCGACGCGGAGAGCCCGCAGTGAAACGGGAAGCGAGTCCTTATTTTACTCATCACGCAGTGATACATTAACCCCAATGGAATGTTCTATAATATTATAGCATACATCCCGATTGAAAAAAACATAAAACCATAATGAAACACCCCGCAGCAGAGGCTGCGGGGTCAGGCTGTCAATAAAGGCACGACATCTGCGGCGTCATCGCATAACCACGCGACCTCGGCGAATCGGTTA
>DOMW01000003.1:13369-14989 GCA_003510345.1 Clostridiales bacterium
GCTGCGGGGTATCGGGAACAATGTCAAGAAAGCGCCTCAATGGGTTAGAAATCAAACCCGTAGAGATTAAATTCCGATGGTTTTATCGCGAACCGGCACTATTTTTTGCCGCCGGCATACCGCAGTCCGGCCCGAAATGCTTCAATATTACAAGCGGTTCGTATTTGGAAAGGTTTTGCACCACTACGCCGCTTTTCGCTTTCGCGTTTGAAACAAAGAACTCGTCCGCCGTCATCTGCCCAAAGCGGATGAGTGTGGGGCTTTCGCAATCAAACGCACCCAGCTTGCCGTGGCCTTCCGCCACAAGGCAGCCGTAAGCCGCCGCGTCTTGTATGGTAACCGTCCGCCCCGGTTGCACCGTCAGTTCCTTCGCCGCCACAAAATCGTTGCCATAGCAGATCCAGTCTTGCTTATAGCCGTCGCCGCTATCCGCGGGCAGCGGCGGGCGGAAAAAAGTTTCCCTGTAATTGGGCAGCGTGTTCATCTCCCAATCTGCTACATCCATAATCGCGTCAAGGTCGCGCTCCTTGCCCGGCGGCAGGTACCCGCACAACTGGTCGTAACCGAACACTTCACCCGAACCGACCACGTTTTCCCACATTGCCATCACATCGCTGTTCCATTGCGGTTCATATGTGCACAGCGAACCGGGCGCGTGCACCACCCCCGCCGGCGTAAACCAGCCGGTGCCCAGTTGCACCTGGAACGCGCGGGAAAGCTCTAATATGCGCGTATCCGCCTGCTCGTGCATGGCAAGCCGCGCCTTCACTTCTTCCTTTGTTACGGACGGGTCAAACCCAAAAAATGTCGTCGGCCTTGTTCCCAGGTGATTGTTGTACTGCCGCGGGAAGAAGTAGTGCTCGTGCTTGGGCGCAACGCCCACTTTGGCGCAGGCTTCCTCACCGTGGTGTACATGGTGGAACAGCGGCTCATTATAGTCGTAAAGCTTGGAGTACATGGGCCATGTGCCGTATTTATCGATAAGCGCCTGCCCGATCAAGTCCGCCCCCAGCGCTTCTATTACATCCAAAAACAAAACGGTATGGTCCGGGTTGTCGTCCACATTCACAAAGCTCATACCCTCGTGCTCGCCGCCGCCTTCTGTCTCTACCTTTGTGATGGAGGAAAGCCACCGCTCCACAATAGCACCTCGTTTCATGCCAAAACCATACAGGTCGTCCTGGTGCAGGCGCAGCCTTTTTCCCGGGCGGTTAAACGGGCGGGGCACCCAGGTGGGGGTAAGCCGCAAAACACCCTCTCCCTTTGCCAATAAATCTTCATAGAATTTTCTTTCCGCCATATCGATTTCACACTCCTTTGCTTGATTCAGACAAGTTTATCCGTATACATTACCAAATAATCATAGCATGGTTTGCGGGCGGGCGCAAGCGGCAAAGGGACGCCGGGTGCGGCCCATTAGTACGAGGTTTTGTATTAACGTTCAGTGTGCTATACGCCTTTAACGCCGGACGCCTCTCTTATTCCTCTATTTTCTCCTAATCAACGCGCGGAAAAAGATAGTGTGCCAAAAACCTCCAAAATATGAATCAGTACGTAATAATGAGAGAGATCTATCAAAAGCTATACGGTATTCCTCTGGGGTCAAGGAGCCTGCGGCGC
>DOMW01000120.1 GCA_003510345.1 Clostridiales bacterium
TTTGGAGACCGTCGCTCTGCCAACTGAGCTACTCCCCTGCGTTTTACGCAACAAAATGTATTATAGCCGAAACAAAACCGATAGTCAATACAGCGCCGTCACAATTCTTCTGCGTAATCCCCCCTTGCGACCAGCGCTTCATATCCTATATTTCGCAGCATATTTTTGAGCAAAGAAAGGCTTTCCGCCGCTTCCTCCCCCGCGTACGCCTTGCCGTCATACAGCATATACTTTTCACGCACATCCGCCGGGGAAAGGTTTGGCATCACCACATTCGCCCCCGCAAGTATCCCCTGTTCCCTGCCGTTTTGCGCAATGGTCGCCAGCGCCGTCGTCGCCGGTATCAACGCGTTTGGAAACATCAGCCGCAGCATGGCAATGAGCTTCACCGTCTTTTTAAGCGACCCGCCCGCATGGTTCGCAAACGGCGTGTCCGCATGCGGCAGATATGGGCCGACGCCCAGCATATGCGGCCTGACCTCCTCAAACAGGCGGATGTCTTTCAGCAGCGTTTCGTCCGTCTGGTACGGCGAGCCGACCATGACGCCTGTTCCCACCTGAAACCCGGCCTCCTTTAGGCTAAGAAGCGCGTTTATGCGCGATGTTATTGTTTGACCGGCGGGGTGCAGCTTGCCGTAATGCGCCGCGTCCGCCGTTTCATGCCGCAATAAATATCTGTCTGCCCCAGCGGCTTTATACGCCCGGTATGTTTTTTTGCTGTGCTCCCCAAACGAAAGCGTGAGCGCGCAATCGGGATAGCGTCCCTTGATTGCCGAGATCAACGCGGTCATACGCGCTACCGTATACCACGGGTCTTCCCCGCCCTGCAATACAAACGTGCGGAACCCGAGTTCATAGCCGCGCGCGCAGCAGTAAAGCACTTCTTCCTGCGTCAGCCGGTAACGCCGCGCCCGTTTGTTGCCTTTGCGTATGCCACAATAATAACAGTCGTTTTTGCAATAATTCGTAAACTCGATCAACCCGCGGATGTAAATCCCATTGCCAAACCGCTTCACGGCGACGCCGCGCGCCGCTTCGATAAGCGCGCTGTCGTCTTCACATTGCAGCAACGACAAAAAACCCGCGTCGTCAAGCGTTCTCTTTTCCTTCAGCCTGTTTACCAAATCCACACTCATACTTCTTTTGCCAGCCGCAGCGCCTCAAAAAAAGCATGAAGCGCCGTCCTGTGACGGATGGTCTGCCGTTCGTCTTCGGCATTGCGCCACGCAAGTTTAAGGTGCAGGACTTTTTTTACTTTTTCGCTGTCTATCCCCACATAGACAGTACCCACGGGTTTTTCGGGCGTGCCGCCGCCCGGCCCCGCGATACCCGTCGTCGAGATACCGATATCCGCTTTAGCAAGCTTTCTTATACCCGCAGCCATCTGCGCCGCCGTTTGCCGGGAAACAGCGCCGTATTGTTCCAACGTTTCCGCGCTTACCCCCAGCACCGACTGCTTTATTTCGTTCGCGTAGGAGCAAACGCCGCAGTCAAACACTTCGCTGGCCCCGTCAATTTCCGTAATGCGCGCGGAGAGCAGCCCGCCCGTGCAGCTTTCCGCCGTGGCGATCTTCCATTTTCTTTCCTGCAACAGCCGCACAAGGGCAAATTGCATATTGGGCACATCCACGCCATAAATATAAGGATGAACCTGTTCGGTGATCTCTTGCAGTACCGGTTCTATCAGCCGTTCGCACGCCTCTTGATCCGCCCCGGACGCCGTAATGCGCAGGCTGACCTCCCCTACCCCGGCATACGGCGCGATCGTGGGGTTTTTGGCACGGCTCATTTTATCATGCAGCAGGTCTTCCAGCGCGGATTCCCCAATACCGAACAGGCGTACCGTCCGCGATAAAAACACCCTGCCCGACTGCTTTTCCAGGTAAGGCAGCGCGTACTCTGCAAACATAGGCTTCATTTCGCTCGGCGGCCCCGGCAGCATGATAACGGTCTGGCCGTTTTGTGAAACCGCAAGCCCCGGCGCCGTTCCCCATTTGTTATAAAACACGTCCGCGCCCTTCGGGATCTCCGCCTGTTTTTCGTTGGAACGCGTCATTTCCCTGCCGATTTTATGGAAAAAGCACTTGATCTGTTCTAACGCCTTTTCATCGCGCTCCATCGGCAGCTTAAAATACGCCGCAACCGTTTCTTTCGTAAGGTCGTCGTATGTGGGGCCAAGGCCGCCCGTCATCACAACTATGTCGGCGCGGGAAAGAGCAAGCGCAAGGCTTTCCTCCAGTCTTTTCGCGTTATCCCCCACCACAGTCTGGCAATAGACGCCCACGCCGATGCGCGCCAGCTCGCGCGACAAAAACGCGGCGTTTGTATTGACGATATCCCCCAAAAGCAATTCTGTGCCCACACATAGTATTTCCGCTGTCATTTACTGCCTTCCTCTCACCCAAAAACGAGCTGCCCCAATTTTCGAAGCAAGCCGCTTTTAAAGAATTTATACTTCATCATAGTGGAAAAGCGCTTGCCAAAATTGTAATAGTGCAGGTTGATATATTCCTTCAGCATGGCCTGCTGCCCTTCCGAAAGAAGGTCGCCATAAACCGTGAGAAACTCATGCGCCTGCACATACGTATCGGCAAGCAGCTTTTTGATCCCTTCCCTGTCCGCCAGCTTGCTCCGGAAGTATTCCCCGCTGCGCACGTCTTTCGCGCCTACTTCATTTTCATCGTGCTGCCGATAGAACACTGTGGACTCCGGCAAAAAGACGATATGCCCGAATGCCGCCGCGATAAGCCCCAGCCACCAGTCGTGCATCAACGCGTTATCGCCCCGCCTTACCATTTCCTTAAGCTTGCGGTTTATCATAACCGTGCAGCCGGTAATGTTATTTTGCGCCACCATACGGTTTAATGTGTTGAAGGAGCTCTCGAGCCGCTGCATATGAAAGAGCGACATGTCGATCAAATCCATGGCATTGTCCGTTACAATGAGGTCTGTATGCACCAATAGCGGCGTATCCGCGCCAAATTTCCTTTCCGACTCCAGCATCAGGCTCTTTGTACGCTCGATTTTTGTATCGGCCCACCGGTCGTCCTGGTCACAAAACATAACGTATCCGGCCGTGCTTTCATCGAGCAGGCAAAAAAAATTATCGCGCGCGTTGCCGGTACTCTCCCCGTCCGGCAGGATAGATAGCATACCCGGATGGTCTTCCTTATTCCGCAACAATATTTCTTTCGTATCGTCCGTCGAGCCGTCGTCCCGCGCTATGATATGAAACTCTTTATCTGTTTGCGCATACAACGAATCAAGCTGCTCTTGTAAAAACGCGCCGCCATTGTAAGTCGCGAGAAGAATATCTGTCATAACCAGGCAATCCCATCCATTACAGTTTTGTTCGGTATAGCAATTATATCTACTATTATAACAAAAAAAGCGGCGTTTGCCCATTGTTTTTGTAACGCAAAAACACCCGGCACAAGCGTACCGGGTGCTGCGTTCGATTATTGTGGGCCGCGTGGGTCAGCCCGCTTCAAAAACGGGTGTGACTTCCCCTGCTATCGGATTTATAGATCCCTGCGGCTGCGTGCCATCCGTCACTTCGCCGTCCGGGATTACTGTCTGCTCCGCCTGCGGCTTAACAACCTGCTCTGCCTGCGGTGCCGCAACCTGCCGTTCGTCGCTGGCGGCCGATTCGTCTACTATAATGACTGTGTCCTCGCTACTCTCCTCGGGTGCCGGTGACATCGCGGATTCCGTGGGCAACGCCGTCGGCTCCACCGTAGCAGTAGGCGCTGTCGTGGGCACTACTGTCGGTTCAAGCGTGGGCGCAAGCGTCGGTTCAAGCGTNNATCGGCGTGATGACCGGCGCCGCCGGCGCAAACCACGACCGGCCAAGTGTCAGCAGCAAAATCGCCAGGGCCGCTATGGCGCACAACAAGACGATCAACCAGCCCCATCTCCTCTTACGCGGGGGCGGGTCAGGCGGGCATCCGGGGCCTCCGGGCCTTGTGGTGGGCCTTGTGACAGGTCTTTCTGGTGTTTTGGTGTATGCCGGATCGCTTCTTGCCACTATCACTGCTCCGCAAGCGGGGCAAACGGTAGCGTCTTCATTTAACATATATCCGCAACTTGCACATTTTCTTTGCATCTCAACTATCCTTTCCTTTCATAGGCTTCCGGGCCTTTATCCTCTGGCCGTTTAATCTTTAATACCCCTATAGCCCGACACAAAACCATAAAATATGCAATTTATACTATAAATGTCAATTATTTACATTTCGTGAATAGCAAGGTGCACAAGTGAAAATAACTGTGCTCTGATGGAGCGTAGCCCCCGTGCGTGGATTTGTATTAACTTTGATAGCAGAGCGTAGGCACGCTTCTAATGACTATTCCGCATCGCCTCAAGCGGGCTCATCTTTGTCGCCTTGTGCGCCGGGTAAATGCCCGAGAGCACGCCCACGCCTATGGCAATGGCAAGCGCGGCAAGGGAAAGCCACAGCGGAATGGATACCGTCATGCCGGAATAGAAATAGATCCCGAGGAAGTTTGATTCCCCGCTGCCTGTATTGATAAACATCACAACAATATAGCTGATCCCTATACCGATCAGCCCGCCCAAAAGCCCGATGGCGGACGACTCCACCAAAAACAGCGAGCGGATCTGCCGTATCTTCATGCCCACGACCTTCATTACGCCGATATCCCTGCGCCGTTCCAGTATGTTCGCGTACATCGTGTTGGCAATGCCTATGGCGGACACCAGCAGCGATATGAAACCGATCGCGAAAAGCTGCCCCTGCTGCTGCGCCTGCCGCTCCTGCTCCTGTTCGATATACTCCATCGGGCTTTCCGCCCGAAGGTTCAGCTTCTGTACTTCATCCATCACCGCCTGGACATTGTCCATGTCGTCCACAAGAATACGTACTTCATTATATGTCGCCGCGTTTATGCCGTTATATTGCGCCAATTCCCTGTTTTCCGCAATGAGCCTCTTTGCCGTCGCGATATCCATATAGCTGTAATACGCGCCGTCGCTGTAATCTTTTTTGGTCACACCCGATACTCTCGCCCGGTAGCGCTGCGAAGCGGGCGGTGCGTCTTCGCCCGCCATCGCTTCGCCGTAGTCGTAGCCCAGCGTCATTTCCATCTCCGTGTTCAGCAAATCAATATCCGGCTTGTAACTCTCCTGTTCCTCATAGCTGGAAAAAACGGGCGGGTTATCCGGGTCCTGCATATTTTGCAGCTCAAAACCGCCGATCACCAAACTCACCACCGCGCCCTGGTCGAGGAACATGCCGCCTTCCGCGAAATCAAGATCCAGTATCTCCGGCTTCACACAACGCACATAGAACGTGCCCCTGTAGCGTTCGGCTTTCAGCGTCAACGGCAACTGGATCACGGGTGAAACCACATCCACATGTTCCAACGTTTCAAGCGACGCCACCGTGCTGTCGTTTATGCCCGTGCTTTGCCCGATGCCCGCCTCGGACGCCATCATCATGCCGCCGCCGCTCGAATCGGAATAGACGACGATCTCCTTTAAATTCTGATTTTCCATCATGCTTTGTTCAAACTGTTCGTAACTGGAAAGGCCGACGCCAAACATAAGCACAATGCAAACCGTGCCGATAATCACGCCCAGCACGGTCAAAAATGTCCGCGCGGCGCGCCGCCTTAATCCCGTGATTGCGAATTTTATCAGGTCAATCGGCTTCATCTGCTTCCCTCTGCCGCTTCTGTTTTTGTTTTACCACGTAGCGGATGATTACGATCGCCGCGATGACCGCCCCCGCGACCACAATAGATATCCACCACTGCCCCTGGTTCTTTGGTTTTTCCTCTTCCTCCTCCGGCTCCTCCGGCATGATCACCGGCGGGTTGATCGTCGTTTCAAACGGAAACTCCTCGGTAAATACCTGCCCGTTCTCATCCTCATAGGTCAGTACCACCTTTCCGCTCACATCGCCGTATTTCTCCACCACATCCGCCCCGTCGGCCATGTCTTTTGTTCCCACAAACACGTACAGCTCGCCTTTTTTTGCCTCGCCGCTCGCAATATTGCCTATAAACGCCGTTTTTTCGGGCAGCAGCGCATCCGCCACTACCTCCATGCGCACATTGTGCACGGTGCCGATCCCCATGTTCATCACATTCATGCTCACCTGCTGGGTATCGCCCGCGTTCACATTTGCCGGGAACTGCGGCTCGTCGTATTCCAGCCGGATTTCCTGCGTCACGGGGATGAGTATATTCTCTTCCGCGCTGTACGCCGTCGCCTTATTCCCCTCATATTTTATGCTGAGCAGCACGCGCAGGGGCTTCGGCTCCACCCCCGGCGAAATCTTCATTTTAAAGTCCAGCCACACAGAGTTTCCGCTTTCTATGGTCTTAAAATAATAGCTGGTCGTGCTGTCCACCGGCATCAGGTCGGTCGTCTCGCCGGTCACGGTCACCTTCACGTTGGAAATATCCTGCGTCTCGCTGGTGTTCAGTATTTCCGCGGAAACGAGCACTTCCTCCCCCGCAACGGCGGGTGACGGGGTAACCGTGTAGCTGTTTAAAAGCACCTTCGCTTCGGGAACGGGCGGCTCTTCGCTCGGTGTTTCTATCTCCGGCGTCGGTTCGGGCGTGGGCGTGGCGTTCGGGTCTATGCCGTCCGTAATCGTCACGTACACGGTAAAGCTTTGCGTAAATTGCGTCCCGTCGCTTTTTTTGCCGTCCACGTTCACCACAAGCGGATACCGCCCCATCACGCGCCTGCCCGCGAGCGCAAAGCTCTTATCTATAATATATCTGCCCGATGCTTTATCCAGGCTTATCGTCTCATCGTAATTCAAAAACTGGAACGGCGATGATTCCGTATCGCCGAGGTTAAACGATACGTGCAGTTGCTCCCCCATAAGCTCCCCGCCCGGGTCCACCGTATAAAGCGGTAGCACGATATGCGCCGCCCCGTTTGCCACTGTGGGCGCGTACCCCGAGCTGTATGTCATATTATTCATGCCCGGAAACGTGTTTTTATTGTCGATCGCAAGCACATTGCCGTCCGTCGTCGCCACATCACCCGGCTGCGGCGCGGGGTTCGCCTCCGCGGCCAGCCCGCACACCGGAACC
>DOMW01000131.1:0-1370 GCA_003510345.1 Clostridiales bacterium
GCGGTCGTTCCCAAAGACAGCACAAACCCCTGGTTTATCCGCATGGAAGAAGGCGTAAAGCAATATGCGGCCGATACCGGCCAGAACGCGTTTCAAAAAGGCCCCCCGGAAGTGGATGCCGCGCAGCAGATTCAGGTGACGGAAGACCTTATTGCGCAGGGGGTGGACGCGCTGTGCGTCGTGCCGCATGACCCGGGCGCCATGGAGCCTGTGCTTAAGAAGGCAATGGAAGCCGGTATCATTGTGATCACACACGAAGCGTCTTCTCAGGAAAACTGCCATTGGGACCTTGAAGCATTCGACTTCAACGCGTATGGCGGCTACATCATGGATACGCTTGCGGAGGCGATGGGTGAAGAAGGCAAATACATCGCGCGCGTGGGCTCTCTCACAAACGACTCTCACAACCAGGAAGCGGACGGCGCGATCAAACGCCAGCAGGAAGCTTACCCGAACATGGAGCTGATTGAAGAGAGAATCGTGACGGACGACAACCCGGAAGTTTCTTATGAGACGGCGAAGGAAGTTTTAAAAACATATCCCGATGTGAAAGGGTTCATTGGCACGGGTTCTTATGACACGCCCGGCGCGGGCCGCGCGATCGAAGAAGCCGGACTGATCGGCTCGGTGTTCGCTTGCGGAACGGGGATGCCCGCCGCGAACAAAGAGCTGCTTGACAGCGGCGCTGTTACGGCGCTTACGCTGTGGGATCCCGCACAGGCCGCATACGCAATGTGCGCGCTTGCGACGCATATCTTAAACGGCGGCGAAGTAACGGAGGGTATGGATCTCGGTATCGAAGGGTACGACAGCCTGATCATGGATGGCCGTGTGCTGACAGCGGCGGCCTGGGTTACGATCACAAAAGAGAATGTGGACAGCTTTGGATTCTGATTAAGATCAACAGGACAACAGACAAACAATTCGTGGCAGGCAGCGCTGCAGCCGCCTGCCGCGGCATTCAAAAAGTACGGAGATTGGGGCGGGATACGTATCCTCTTCCGTGTTATACCGTTGATCGGAAAAATCAACAATGAAAGGAACTGGTATCTATGCAGGAGTATATTTTAAGGGCGACAGATATCGTAAAATCTTTTGCCGGCGTACGGGCGCTGCAAGGGGTAGACCTTGAGATCAAAAAAGGCGAGATCCACTGTCTTGCGGGAGAGAACGGATGCGGTAAATCGACTCTGATCAAGATCATATCCGGCGTTTATACGATGGATAGCGGCAAGGTGGAATTTGAAGGCGTGGAACAGAAGAACATCACGCCGATCACCGCGATTAAAAATGGAATCCAGGTAATCTACCAGGATTTTTCTATTTTCCCGAACCTTTCGGTGATGGAAAACCTGGCGTACAACAGCGAG
>DOMW01000131.1:1446-3908 GCA_003510345.1 Clostridiales bacterium
GTCGCCGATAAGCAGCTTGTGGCGATCTGCCGCGCGCTTTTAAACAACGCGAAGCTCATCATTATGGACGAGCCTACGACAGCGCTGACCAAAAAAGAAGTGGAAGCGCTCTTTAAAATCATAAAGGATTTGCAGGCGCAGGGCATATCGATTTTATTTGTCAGCCATAAACTGGATGAAGTGTTTGAAATATCCGAACGTTTTACGATTTTCCGAAACGGGGAAAACGTCCAGTCGGGCGATACGTCGGAGCTGGATAGTGACAAATTCACATTCTATATGACGGGGCGCCAATTTGAGAAAAAGCATTTTGAACCCAAGCTGAAAGAGGGGAACCCCATTCTCGAGGTGAAAAACTTAACGCTGCACAATGAATTTGAGGATATCTCTTTTGAGTTGCGCAGGGGCGAGGTGCTCGCGATCACGGGGCTTCTCGGGTCGGGCCGCACAGAGCTTGCGCTTGCGCTGTTTGGGCAGAAGCGCCCGACATCGGGGCAGATATTGATCGACGGCAAACCGGTGCGCCTCGGCAGCGTGCAAGACGCGATGGCGCACAGGATCGGATATGTGCCGGAAGACAGGCTGACGGAAGGGCTGTTCTTAAATCAATCGATTGTTTCAAACATATCGATCGCGCATATCAGGAAATTCGCGAATAAGTTTGGCCTCATTAATTTTGACGAGCGCTCAAAAGAAGTGGACGAACTGATCCGCAAGCTTAAAATCAAGGTTTCGGATGCGAAGAACCCGGCTTCCACATTATCGGGCGGGAACCAGCAGCGCATCGTGCTTGCGAAGTGGCTGGCGACAGAACTTGATATCCTGATCCTAAACGGCCCGACCGTAGGGGTGGATATTGGATCCAAGCATGATATCCATGAGATATTGCATGAGCTGGCAAACAATGGGCTTGCCATTATCATCATATCGGACGACCTGCCGGAGGTGATCACGAATTCGAACCGTGTGCTTATCATGCGCGAGGGGGTCATAAAAGGGGAATTTGACCCGAGCGAGATCACAGAGGCGGAGCTGGCGGCAAAAGTAACGGAAGTTGCCGTTAATTAAATGGGGAGAGGTCGATATATATGACAATGAAAAAATTATCCCGGAAAACAGAATTTTATATCTTACTGATTATTGTCGCGCTGAGTGTGATCATTCAGGCGCGGAGCGGTAAATTCTTTACCGGCAATAACATGGTAGACCTGATGCGGTCGCTTATTTCACCCGGGCTTTTTGCCATCGGCATGTTTATGATCATTGTGTCGGGCGGCATCGACGTATCATTCCCGGCGGTCGCGACGCTTTCAGTATATATTGTTACGGACGCGATGGTGAAGATCGGCTATACCGGGTCGGTGGTGGTGCCGATCATCCTTGCCGCGCTTATCGGCATTGGCTTCGGCGCGGTGAACGGGCTTTTCATAGCGAAGATGCGGCTGCCCGCGCTCATTGTGACGCTGGGTACGCAAAGCGTATACCGCGGTGTGCTGCAGGGCGTGCTCTCCGCGGAGCAGATCGACGTGGCGCTTCCCGAGGGGTATAAGGCGTTCGGCGATTCGGCGCTTGTGTGGTCGGTCGACCCGGAGACGGGCATGACGTCGTTTTTACCGATGGCGTTTCTTGTGCTGGTGGTGGCGCTTATAGCCGCGTTTATTATCATGCGCTACACGATGCTCGGCAGGGGCATCTATGCCGTGGGCGGCGATGTGAACTCCGCGATGCGCGCGGGCTTTAAGGTGGTGCGCATCAAGTTTTTTGTGTATTGCTTTGCCGGAATGCTGGCGGCTGTTACGAATATGGTGCGTTGCAGCATGATGAAGATGGTGCATACTACCAATCTGTTTGGTATGGAAATGACGGTAATCGCGGCGGTCATACTGGGCGGTACCAGCTTGACGGGCGGCACGGGCACGCTGACAGGCACGATGCTGGGGACGTTACTGCTCACTATCGTGAGTAACAGCTTGATATTGCTGGGGGTGCCCGCTTATTGGCAGGATTTTGTGACAGGTTTGCTGATTGTTGCGGGAACGGCGCTTTCGGCCATTCAGGCGCGGCGCGCGATGCAGCGCGACGATACCCGGCCAAACGCGAAGACCGCGAAAGCCGGCGCGGCGTAAGGGGGGCTAGAAAATGAATAAACAAGCAACGGTACAGAACCGCTTAAAAGCCTGGTACGCAAGGGACCGCCATGTTGGATTGCTTTTTGTCATACTCATCGTGCTGATTGTGGCGATGACATTGGTCAATCCGTCCAAGTTTATCAGCATGGCGAACTTCCAGGCTATGCTCAACCAGTTCCCGGAATACGGGATCATGGCATTTGGTATTATGCTCACAATGGTGATAGGCGGCATTGACCTTTCCGTGGTGGGTATGGCAAACCTGACAGCCATCACGGCGGCGTCTACGCTGCTCGCGTTGGTGAAGGACGGCTATTCGGAAGCGCAGACATT
>DOMW01000257.1 GCA_003510345.1 Clostridiales bacterium
CATAGGCGGCGGGTGTGTCCGCGCCGGTCACCTCCGGCGGCGCGCCCGCCGCCTTAACGTTCCGGCGGATGCGAACAGCCACCTCAACCGGAAAAATGGGGTCGGCAGGCAGTTCATCGGGGTGAACACTCACAGAAATCGACAGTGCCGGAACCTCGCGCGTGGAGGTAGTGGAACCACCGTAGTAAAGGAGCATCTCTTCCAGAAAGACAGGCAGCGGGTTCGGGGTCACCTGAAATTCTTCAGCAAGCAGGGTAGAAACGAGCGACAGTGACGCGCCGCCCTGCCGCTGCTGCATAAGGGCGCGTTTGATTTGCTCCAGCGCTTGTTTCATTATGCTGAAGCGCTTGCTGGCCTCTTGTGCGCGCAGCGTCACGATCATCCCACCGCCGGAAAATGCGTAGGAACAGGTCACGCCGTACCAGTCGTTTACCGACGCTATAAAGTCGTTCACGCGGAATTCGACAGTATGTGAGACTGGCGCAGCCGATTGATTCCCGAATATGTCGCGGAGGTAAACCTTTACGGCCGCCAACCCGAAATCCTCGTAAGGGTCGCTTACAACTGAAAAAACAGGCTCGTAGACGGCGGTGTCTTCCGATTCCCGGTCGCCCAGCGGAATCAGTGGTTTTGAGAGGTTGGACTCGCGGCCGCCCACTGTTACCGTGTACCCCAGAATCTGGCTCACGGAGCCATCTTCCGGCGTATAGCGGATACGGATCCCGTAGCTTCCGTTTGGCAGCGCCGGTTTGCTGGCTGTCTCGCCCCGCCTCAAAAAGTATGCGTCGTCATCCGTATACGCGGCAGCCGCGCTTATTACGCAGTTGGCGGCTTCGGCAAGATTGTCGCCGCCGGTTATAAGCAGATACAGTTCGGTTTCATTGCCGTCATCAAAGATATCGGCGGGAAGCCTCGCCGCGTCCGACAGGTACAGCGCGTAGCGGCCAGCCGTTACCGAGCACTCCCACAGCAGCCTGACAAAGGCTGGGTCGGAGAGGTTGCACACATATTCGCTGCTGCCATGCAAACGGTCTGCCGCAAGCTTTGTCTCCCGCGACAGGTTTGTTTTTATAAAGCGTTCGTTCTCGCCGAACCCCGCGTCCAGCAGCGTACCCGACAGGCCGGTTAAGGCGCTCGGCTTGTAGAGTACGCGGTAGGTGCAGGCCGGCCATTCGGATAGCGGGCGCAGTTTTCCGCGATCCGCCGGGGCGAGGCCAACGACGCGGAGGACGGCGTCGCTCTCCCGCGTGACGGTGAACGGCAGGCATAGCGCCGGTTCGCAGGCGATCTTATCGCCACCCGGGCTATACAGCTCAAACGGCTCACTGGCAGGAACAGACGGCAGATAGCGAACCACGGCGCCGCTTCCGAACAAAAATTTTTCGCTCGCCTGATATGTCGCCGGTACAGACTGGAACGGTGCGATATCCTCTATAACAATGCCGTCCGGCAGTTTATTCCGAACCGCCGTGTAATCATCGGTTCCAGGCGCTGCCACGTCTAGCTGATAGGTTTGAGAGCCAGTCGCAAAGGACTGCGGATGCGCGTCCAGTCTCACCGTGTGTGAGCCGCTTTCCAGTGGAAACTGTAGGCCGCACAGTTCGTAAAACGCAATGGTATCCGCGCCCGCCTCGGCTGGCAGCCGCAGCCCTTGCAGCAGTACGCGGGACGCGAAGGCCGCCGTCCGCCCGGTGACATCCTCACCCAGCAGGAATTCCTTGATTTCCGCCAGCGAAATCTTACCCGGCTTCACCGCGAGTGCCTGCCCCGCCGCGAAATGCTCCGCTTTCAGATAGGGCGCGATGGTTGCGTAGTTCAGGCCGTGCGCCGCGGTGAAATCGGCAAGCGTATGCGCCGCCGCGAGCACGGCCCCCCGGATCGGCAGGTTCGCGAAACGGGCTATGATATCATATTCCATGACGCGGTTGCCGCTTGACGCCGCGAAAACCCGGCGTTCCAGTTGCGACGGCGTTTCAGAGGAGGATACCGCCACGACAGCGTCCGGGAAACGGTACACGCCGTTCGCAGACGTCACTTTCGCGAGAAAAGCGTCGAACGCCGGAAAGAAACCAGGTTCGGCGGCAAGTAGCGCGAATTGCCTCGCGAGGCGTTCCGCCGTATCGCCGGGCTGAAACTTCCACGTAACCCCCGCATAGGAGAAGGCGCCCTGTTCCTGCGCGGCGCATTCCCAATCCGCGTTTTTATTGCTCGCGGCAAGGATTTCATCGTATAGCTTCTGCCACATCGTATCGACGCTTTCGCCATACCAACGCGCGTAGATGAACGCGGCGGCTGTTTTCTTAGCCGCTTCCAGCGCGATCGTAAATCCGGACACCGTTATTTCCGTGTCCGCAAGAATCGTCAGCCCGGAAAGCTGCTCCCAAAGATCCTGCACAGAAAAACGCTCCGCCAGAGCTCTGAAGCTGGTGGCTACAGGGCAGATATAGTCGATGTCAACCACTACGCGGGCGTTGCTTTGAAAGAGCAGGCCGCTGTTCCCGGCGGCGAGTTCCCCGGCGGAGACGCCGTATTTCCCCGCGATCCCGGCAAAATCGCCCCCGTCAAGCGGAACGCTGTACGAGTCAAATATTGCCCTCAATTCACCATAGATTTGCCGCGCGAGCATACGGAAATAATCGAGGAACATGACACTCGAAACCGGCGTTCTGGTGCTTGTGGCCGCCGGGTTGCCATCGACGGGCAGATTCGCGAAATAGTCGTCGATTTTTGCGAGGTACGTGTCTGTGACCGGGCGGTAGGACGCGTAATCCAGTGCCTGTGCCGCGTCGCCGTCAATTGTGAGCGTCACGGGCGGCGGCATCGGGAAGGCATAGCCGTCCACCTCCGCGTCGCCGTCCGGCTGGGTTGGCGGCGCTGTGATGGCGAACACCGCGTTGTTTTCAAGGAAAGGGAAGAGGCTACTCAGCGTGAGCATACTGTTTACATAGTCCGCGTCTAAGAGTGCCGCGTCAGATCGTTTGAGCGATTCCGGCTGCTCAAACAGGCACAGTGCCACGGCCAGCCTGTGGAGCGCGGAGAAATCAGCCAGCATCGGAACAAACGCCGTCCGCCCGTTCATGGTTCCGGCTGGGGACAAAAACCAGTCAACCTTTGTTTTCCCCGCTAAATCAATGCGTCTTATATCGGCTGGGGCACGGACGCGCCGCAACGTGTCCGCGCCGCCTATCTCAAAATGCGCGTGGTAATGAAAGTTAAATCTGAATTTGATCCGGATGAACAGAATCTTTATGCTGCCCGTGAGCGCCAGCCGGAAATCCAGGTCGAGGAGAACGGGTTTTTCGGTTTCGAAAACCGCGCCTGCAAACGCGCTGATCTCGACGCTGGCGGAAAGGGAGATGATGACCAGATCCACGCTCACATACAGTCGCCCGATGATTCCGAGGGTCGCGGTTAGTTTGTAATAGAGATCGCTGGGGTCCGGTTCGCCGTCCCTTTTCCAAAAGGCGAGCGTCCCTTCAAAAATCCCCACAACAGACAGCTCAAAACCACCCTTTGCGATACCGAGGTCGAAGCTGCGGCCGATCCCGAAGGTTACGCCAATGCCCGCGCGGATTGCCGTCGCAAAAGAGCCGCCGCGCCAGTCTGGCAAGGCGGGGACAGCCGCGCCGCTCAGAATGCCGAAGTAAATCCCCGCCCGCCCCGTGAACTGGCCGAATTGCAACATGAAGCTGCGGGAAAAATCGTGGTCCTGCGGAAAGCCGAGGTCGAGGAAGAACCCGCCGTCCGTATAGATTTCGAGGACGATCTGGCCCAATGTGACGGACAGCGCGCCGAGCTGGAACGTGCGGAATTTTTCCGGCATGACAAGCGACGCCCGGAACATCCCGAGGTCGTCCGAGATGCGCTTATAGAGCAGCTCAAGCACCAACCCGCTGAATGCGGCCAACGGCCCGTCGTTTTTACTGACGGTGATATAGAACCCGTAAATGTGCGGGTCGACCAGCGCGAGCTTAAAGTCGAGCACGCCGTTCAGAATAAAATGCGCCCCGAACGCGAAGTTTATTGCGGGGTTGTTTACATGTAGCGGCTTGCCCTCCATCCGCTCGAGGGCGGCGGAAATCGAATCCGCTTTCAGCAGGCTGTCATCACCGGCGTTGTCGAAGTGTACGACTATTCCCAAATATAGGAGCTTAAAGCCCGCCGCGCCCTTGCCACCGAAGCTGGGGGGCGGGTCGCGCAGCAGGCTCCAGGAAGTGAGTTCGCCGTTCAGGCCAAAGCTGCCCTCGAGCGTCATCAAAACGTCGGCGGGCTTGCCGCGGCCTGCCGGGATATATTTCACGCCGACGGAGGTGAGCTTTGCGACCAGCAGGTTCAGATTCAGAGTGTAACGCAGCTCCAGCGTACCGTCGGTGATGCCGTAAGTCAGCTTGAACCTCGACAAATTGAGTTTGTATAGCACGTCCAAGGGCGCGGGCAGCGTACTTTTGTAGTTGGGGTCAACGACGCCCACGAAGAAATCCACGACGTCGCCGAGGGAGAGGTTCACGAGGTTCATCGACAGGAACTTTTTCCGCCCGTCCGTGTAGTACGCGGCGCGAAGGCCCTTGCCGCGAAACAGGAAGGTGAAGATATAGCTGGGGTTTTCCGTACCGAGGCCGTCCAGTTGCATAGTCACGGAAAAACTACTGATGGCAAGCTCCGCAAGGAGGGAAGCGGTTGTGTGCCCCTTTTCATCCGTCTCAAGAGCAAGAGAAGCGGCGGCACGGAGGGAGAAGCCGGGGGTAAGCTCGCTCAGGTCGGCGTCTATGGCGGCGCGGAGGGAAAAGGGATTTACGGCGGCGGATTTGCTGTAACGGTACTTCATCCAAAGCTCTGTCAGTGCGATTTTCTGAAAGGCGGCGGGGGTGTCCAGGCGCAGGATACCGCTTAAAAGCGCGGCCAGCGTGACGTTGCCGCCGGAAAGCCCGCCCTCAAACAGCCACGCGCCTTTTGCGTACGCCGCGCTGACGCTGAACGTGAACGCTTCTTCCTTCTCTGGCTTAAAAGCAAGCGTTCCCCCGATGTAAAACCCGCTGCCGCCCGGGGTAAACCACGCCCCCGCGTTTACTTCACTCAGCGCGACGGTCAGTCCCGCGATTCGGAACGAGACGGCGTCGTAAACTATCGCTTCGAGCGACAAAGCGCGGGAGGCGTAACCGGCCCGTACACGAATTTCCGCGAGCGTTATGGGCGGCAGGCTTCCGGCCACGCCGTCTCCCATAATCATATCTGCGCCATTTAGGCCGTCTTTTTCCAGCCGGATAACCCCATCGAACTCAAAATCGGGAAGGGACGCGCTGAGAAACAGCTCGATTGACTTTTTGTTTGGCAGCGCGAGGGAGGCGTGGCATTTGACGTCCCCTTGCAGGAGGGAAGCGCTCGCGTCCGCCACTGTAAGCGGTTGCCCGCTTTGCCGTTTCACACCGCTATATCCCCACTGAAGAAGGAACCGGAGGTCGAGCGATGCAAGCGTCAGGTTCGGGATCGGCATTTGCAGTGGGCGTTTTGTCCCGATAAGCGGCGAGATCGCGTACAGCTCGGGGAACCCGGATTCACCCCTGCGAAGTGTGACGGACAGGGTTTTCAGCCCGAATGCGTCGAGAAAACCGGACTCCGGCAGCATCAGGCGTTCCCCCGCGACGCCGCCAAACAGGGCGAGCAGGAAGTTCACCATGTTGGCGGGGGAGAGCCCCTCACCGAAATCCGCGCCGAGGGTAATGAAATCCCCGCCGTGAAAGAGTGGGGCGGTGAGTCGCACCTCACTTGCGAGGCCCTCTGCCTTAAAGCGCAGCCCCGCGTAAACCCGGCTTACATAGAATTCGCGTGTGAATACATCCGGCACGGGGTCACTGCCGCCATCCACGCCGTTTTCGATCGCGATGAATGCCGAAACCGCTTCGGAAGACGGGAGCAGCCCGTGAAACGCCGTGGGCAACTCTAACACCGCGCTGAACCGCGGTACACCTGCCAGCAAGTCCGGCGTGATTTTGCCCGAGAGNNCCCGCCGTACCCAGAAGCCTGCAAATGGGGTCATCTGCCCAAGGCCCGTCGCGTGGAAGCGCGGCTGCAACGGAGAACCGAAGGGGCCGCGCGCCGGATTCGCCGCCTGCGTACTCCACCGTAAGCGGGCCGGACAGCGTAACCCCGCCGAGCACATCCTCGTACACGGCTTTGCCATCTAAAAAACGGAGGGTCGGGTTAATGCCGCCCAGTACGCCGGCGATTTTCCCATTTGCGTTGGCCTTCGCGGCCAGGGCGACGGTAAAATCCTGCTGTGCCTGCGGGGAGGCCGCTGTGACACGAATCGCAGCCAAAAGCTCGCCCACCGGCAGGCCGAGATCAATGCCGCCCGTGATCTCGATCCATTCCTCCGTCAGCGCAAGGCTTGCGGCGCGAACTGTCAGTTCCGGTATTCTGAGCGCGTCCAGCAGTGGGTGGAACGCGTGCGCCGTTTCTTCGGAGTCGGTTAGTGTGAGCGGCGCGAGGCGGTTGAGCTTTTCGTATAATTCCCCGAGCGTCATGCGGGTCACTTCCATAGCGCATACCCACGGTGTTCAAAGGTAAATGCGGTGGGGTGGGATGTGAGCGCTGCCGTACTATCCGCTTTGGGAATAAAAGAATCGTACTCCACTTCCAGCGGTTCCCTTGTATCAAAATTACCCGGCGCGTATGCGAAATACACTAAGCCGCTACTATCATATAATACAGCGTATGATTGATAGCCACCCGGTACCCTCGTCGTATAGATTGCCTTTTCAACCGGCTCATACTGAAAAGCGCCAGGCCCTGTTTCTCCGTAATCCGCCTGAACAAATACCGAAATATTATGCTTCTGCGCAGATAACAAGCTTTCGCCTATGTTTATCATTTCCTCTGCATACAGTGATTCAGGGTGGTGGTGATTACTGTGCATACCGGCGCTGATCAGATGAACGCACGGTTGTATTATGGAAATATACATATCAAAGACCTGCGTCTGCCTTTCGCCGTCTTTTGTGCACAGCCATCCTTCCGCCGTTTCCCACGAGCCATGATGCGGCGCGATAAGCAGCTTTGCGTCGCCGATTTTTGCCGCGTTGTGGATCAAGTGGAACAACATGCCTTGCACCGTCGTATCGCCGGGAAAAATATTTTTCGTGTCAAAGGGGTCTGTGAGACTCAGGATCATGGTCAGGGAGTACAGATTGCCGCCGGGGTTTCCGATATCATTGCGGTCCAGTTCGAGCGGTTCCCCTTCGGCCGCAAAGCTAAGGTAAGCGCCGACCTCAAAGTTTGGCAGCGGAAGTATACTGAGCATGAGCGGGAAGGGGGCGTCGATTTCCCGGTTATCATATACGTCGATGGACTGATGCGCGTGCTGAACGAGCGGCATAATACTCGCAATCTTTGCCGGGTACATCGCGCAGTGATGATAGAGCGCATGAATCCCCGCCATCCCGATGTTGGGGGCTTCTTTTTCCGCCGCGTCAAGCGCTGCTTTCACCTCAGCGCAACTGATGGCCACTTTGAGGTATTCGTATGCCAATTTCCATACACTGGCCAGCCATTTATAGTACTGTTGCCGCTCGGGGCCAAATTCTTCTTCAAGCGCCACAGTGCAGGCGATTAGGGTGAATACCTTTTCAGCGGCGAATTCCTCGAAGGTAACCGCATCCGGGAACTCCACAGCGCCTGTTTTTCCGCCCGTTCGCTCAAAGCGGATCTTTTTGGGGGAATGGGAAATGTGATAGTCTATAATCTTGCCGGTGACGGAACTTGCGGAAGCGTTTGGCGGATGTGAATGACCGAGGGAAAACCCGATATTGTCAATCTCCCCGTCCTCGCTTTTGGGAATGATGTTGATCGCGAACCTGGAACAGCAGTAGCTCCCGTCTTCCAGGAACTTCTTTTCAAACGTAACCGCCGCGATGCCAAATTCCGTATTTAGTTCCCCCGTTTGCTGGAAGCTGTATCTTTGGGAATCAAATCCATAGCTTTCCTGAAAACCATTTTCCTTCGGTACTGTGACGGAGCGGTTTTTGGTATGCTCGTCTGTCGGATAATCACGAAACATCGCCGTATTAAGATAGCGCGCGAACCTGAGGTAGTGGTCTCTATCGGGATGGGACAACACAAAAGCATCGAGGAACGCGTTGAACTGAAAGGCCGCCGGGTTTATAAGACCAAGCTGGCCCTTGTCGTGCTCTATCAGTATCCTTTCATCGTCCGCGCGCTTTTTCATCAGCGCGTCCAGTTCGGCAAGCGACTGTTCAATGACGCTGGGATCCGCCTTTCCGCTGTCTCCGCCGAAATCATTTACGAGCAGATAGGTGAGTAGCTCGCCGTTATACCCGCAGATGACGTTTGAGCTTCCCTGCCCGACGGCTAAAATCCGCACTTCAACTCTATCCAGCGACAGATATGCCATGACACCGGCCTCCTTTTCAAGTTTTCACGTATATGGCTTTCCATGAAATGCCGTTCCGGCTGCCCCGTATGACCAGGCTTACGCCCCCGCTGGGCGGCAGCGCGAGCTTTAAAAGCTTCAGCGCGATGCCGGTAAAGCAGAGGTTGTAGGCGGCGGGTTCGCCCTCGCCGCAGTCTTCGGGCGCGAGCGTCATCGTTTTCGCGGTAAATCCGAGCACGCCGGACATCGTAAGGCCCTCTCCCATCACCCCGCCGGGTGGCATGATGCCGGCGTAAAAGCTGTTCCCCCGCCAGCAAAGCGCAACGGTGACGGCAAAGCCCGCGTTGCCGGATAAATCCCCGAGATTGCCGATGTTGAGCGGAAAGCTGAGCCGCCACCACGCCCCGGTGAATTCGGCGAGGCTGGAATTTGTCACCGGGGTGCCGAGATTCACCACGCCGACGTCGCCGGGTGGTTTTGTCTCGCGGGTCAGGGCGGACGCGGCGGCAGGAAAGACGTTCGGGAAAGAGCCCTCGCGGGAATCCGACCGCAGCAGCGCGAGGGAATCATAGTCGATCCGGTAGAGGACAGTGCCGCCCTCTTCGGCCATGTGCAGCTTGAGCCGGGAGAACCCCAGCGGCGCGCCCTCTCCATACCCGAACAGGTCGCAGCCTTCCATTGTCCGGAACCCCAGCGCGCCCGTCAGGGAAAATGTTCCGCCCGCCAACGTTACGGCGTTGATCGTTACCGCTTCGAGCAGGGAGTCGGCGAGCCTGTATGCCCCGGGGCAGCGCAGCGTGTACGCAAATACCGCCTCGCCGGCGCGTTCGCAGAGCTGGCCGTCGATCAAAAGGGCGTTGCCGCCCTCGCCATCCTTGCCGGCGCGGCAGTCGAACAACCGGTTGATAAGCAGCTCCGATGTGGTTTTGAGCGATACTGTTTGGCAGCGCTCCACTACAGACAGTATTTTAGTTGTCGCGAAATCATAATCCGCGCCCTCTCCATCATAGTCGTAGCTGAGCCGCGCGCGCTCAT
>DOMW01000260.1 GCA_003510345.1 Clostridiales bacterium
ATTGTGAAGACGCTGGTCTCGCCGGATTACGCCGAGATGGGCGCGATGGCGGCGCAGGCGTGCGGCAACGCCCGCCCGGACGGCGCGAGTGTGCTGATGATAGACGACCTCAGCTCACCGTTTGTTGCGCAGATGAAGCGCGACGGTTTTATGGCGCGGGCGGAAGAACTCGGAAACGTTTCGCTGGCTGCGGCTGTGCTGGCGGACGGCACGGAAGGGAGTGTGCAGCAGGCGACGGAAAAGGCGATTGCGGAAAACGAAAGTGTCAACGCGGTGTTTTCGACGGAAGAGCTTTTTTATCCGGGGGCGCTTGCCGCAGTGCGTGCGTCCGGGCGCGATATTTCAATCATATCGGTCGGCGGCGGGGAAGGCGTGCTCGGTGAAGTGGCGGGCGGCGGCTTATACGCGAGTGTGTTCTCCAGTCCGGCGGAACTGGCGCGGATCGCGGGGGAAGACGCCGTGATTCTGGCGCGGGACAGCAATGCCGGCGTGCTTTCGTTTGAATGGCTGAAGCTGGAGCTGATCACCCGGGATAACGCTGTGCAGTATGCCGCGAAAGGCGGGTATGCGGATCTGCTTACGCCTGTAGCGCTTTCGCCGTCTCCATCGGAACAGGCTGCGCCGGAGCAGGGAACGGCATCGGCGGAAACGTAATCTGGCGTTTTTAGGAAAGGTGTGTGAAAAATGGACTGGATCACCGGAAATTATATCACACTGGCGATCGTGATCGCTTATGGCGTGTTATTTGTTTTTTATCTCAACGCGGAAAAAAAGAACACGGACGGCGCGAACTTTAAACAGGCGACAGCGTTAAAGCTGACCCTTTCCGGTATGTTTTGCGCGGTGGGCGTGCTCTCTTACTATCTGCTGTACAACTATGCGCACAGGGGCGGTTTTTACCTGAATTTGCAGCTTTTGGTTGTGATTGGCCTTTTTGTAGCGATGGCGGGCGACTTTTTCCTGCAATATATCCGGCTGGATATAAAAAAATACAAAACGGGCATCCGGTTTTTCACCGGGACGCAGATATTGTTTCTGATCGGTATGCTGATCGTTTACCGCATAGGCTGGCGTGAAGTTGTCATCACGGCGGCGATACTCGCGCTGGTATTATTGTTGATGAAAAAACAGGACTGGCAACTGGGAGAAGCGCAAAAGGCGCTTACTGCCTATACGATACTGATTACGCTTATGGCGGCGAAATCGGTGACTGTATTTTTGACGGACTTCACGGCGGGCACGCTGCTCTTTATGGTGGGTGCGGCGCTGTTTTTGCTGTCCGATATTCTGCTGGGCGTGTGGAACTATCACACGGACAGGCGGGCGCACATGAATGTGAGCTGGCTCGCCTATTTTGCGGGCCTTATGCTGATCGCGCTTAGTATGAGCCCGGAGTTTGCCGCGTATATCGGGTAGGGGTGTCCGCCCAAATGCGAGCCTGTATTCTATTGATCAATGAAGCGAGTGTTGCGCAAAAGTTTTGCTTTCACTAAACCCTCGCGAAGTCGGCTATCACAGGGTATTGTAATACTCTGCTTCTTGGAGTCGGACACAGTATCAAAAACCTCCAAAGTATGAATCGGTATGCAAGCATGAGAGAGATACCGATCAAAAGCTATAGGGTATTCCCCGAGGGTCAAGGTATCACTGCGTGATGATTGAAATGCCTCCGGCGGCTCAGAACCTACGGTTCTAAGGACTCCCTTAAAGGCCCGAATAATGTTTATACTGTGCGTCCACGTCATTGCGGGTCAAGCTCGCAATGACGGAATCGGGGAGGGGAGCCTGTCTCCGCAATGATGGAAATTCCGAATCCCCCAGCCCCCTTTGACGCCCAGCGGCAGCGTCAAAACTATCTACGATAGAAAAAGTTTCCGTTTCAACAACAACGCAAGGGCGCGTTCAAGTCCCGCCCTTCTAATAATAATCGCAAGCTAAGAAGTTGTGAAAACCGCGTGTTCGCGTGTGGTTTGTTCCGCGCAAACAAAGCAATGTCTAAACAAACCCGTGCAACATGCTCAAACTCAAACCGCGGGGGGATTTTCCGTGACCGGCAGTTGCGGTTCTATCGGGACAACCTCTGGGGGCGGTGTGGGCTGGGCTGCCGCCGCTGCCGCCGCCGCTTCCTGTTCGGCGACATAGGCCGCGTACCATTCCGCCGTATGGATGGTGCAGACCGTCTTGTCACGGAACGAAGGGTCGATATGGTAAGGAGAATCTTCCGGGAAGTTGCCGATGCGAACCGCTTCTTCATGTACAGTAAGGCAATATGGCCCGGCGACCATGCCGGTCTCGTCGCAAATCAATATGGTTTCCCCGCCGCTGCCGCCCGAGCAATAGGTGCACGGCATTGTGGGGACGTCGGCAGACGCCATCCAGCCGGAGCGCACTTCACAGCCCGGCCCGGGCGCCATGTTACTGCGAATACACACGGTGCCCTGCACCATGCCGTACGTTTCCGGTTCGCCCGCGAAAACAGGCTTATCGGTCAACCCTGCGTGTATGATCTCCATGTACGTCCGCCAAAGGGGCGCGCACACGCTGGAGGCGTACTGACTGCCGTCGAACACGGCCTGCGTGCTGTCGTGCCCCACCCACACGCACGAAGTGTAATACGGTGTGTATCCGGTGAAGGCCGCGCCCTTGTGGTCGGCCACGGTGCCTGTTTTTCCGGCTGTGGTCATGCCGGGGATATCGGCGTTTGTGCCTGTGCCATGGTCAACGGCGGCGTCAAGGGCAAAGTTTAGCTGCCACGCCGTTGTTTGCTTTAGGGCCTGATGTACGTCGCGGTCTTTTTCAAGGTCGATCACCACGTTGTCGTTTGAATCGAGCACGCGGGAAAAGGAGACGGGCTGAAGGTACTGCCCGCCGCGCGGGATAACGGAATACGCCCCCACGACCTCGATGGGGTTCATCGGCGCGATGCCCATCGAAAGTCCGGCGATGGTGCGGTTATCCACATCGGCAATCGGCGGGTAAAATTTCTCCGTATTTACGCCCAAAGAGTCCAGGTACGCTAGGGAGGTATCCACGCCTACGTAGTCCGCCAGTGTCCGGGACGCCGCGATGTTTCTCGAGCCTGTGATGGCGTCCAGCAGCGAGATAATGCCCGAGCCGTTCATGGAGGTGGGGTAGCCGGGTTCCTTTGTCCAGCCGTTTATAGGCACTTCCAGGTCGGCGACGTGGCTGGCGAGGGAGTAGCCGGTATCGAATGCCGGGCCGTACACCGCGATGGGTTTCATCGAAGAACCGATAGGCAGTTTGCCGTCCGCGGCGCGGTTGAATGTAAAACGGCTGGTGGGTGTGGTGCGCGAGCCGACGATTGCCCTTAAATAGCCGGTCTTATTATCGATCACGGCGGCCGCGACCTGTGGCTGCACCACTTCGATGGTGTTACCTTCGTAATCGCGCTGGTACATGATGTTGTTGGCGGAATCCCTGAAATTGGGGTAATTGCCCCAGTTCGCGACCGTGTCCTGCACGGCGTCCTGTATTTGGGGATCGATCGTGGCGTAAATCTTATACCCGCCCTCGCGCATCTCTTTTTCCACGACCGCCCGGTTTGCTTCCGTGTCTTCCAGCCCGTGCTTTTCAAGCAGGAAAGACTGCACGTCCGAGATGACATACTCCACAAAATGGGGATAGTCATACACCGCGTTTGAGGGGGACTCCGTCAATATGTTCATTTCGCGCGTCCATTTTTCCAGGTATCCGTCCGCGAGGACAAGGTTCTTTTCCCCATCCTCATCGATAAAGTATTCATTCATATCGAGGTATTCGGAGGTGGGAATGATAGTCTCGTTGTATTCCTCGCTCGTAATAAGCTCGTTCCAGTACATACGTTCGGTGATGATGTTCATGCGGTCGATCAGGTAAGGCAGGTTTTCCGGGCGCACATAGGTGGCCCGCCGCGGGTTTAAGCGCGTGGTGCTCTGCGTGATCGCCGCGATACAGACAGTTTCCTTGAGCGTAAGCTGGGAAAGCTCCTTGCCAAAATAATCCTTTGCGGCGGTTTTCACGCCGTATACCGTCCCACCGAGGGGGATCGTATTCAGGTAAGACTCCAGTATTTCTTCTTTTGTATATTTTTCTTCCAGCTCCATGGCGAGATACGCTTCCTGCAACTTCCGCTTGTAGGATTTCTCGCTGGAAAGCAATTTGTTTTTCACGAGTTGCTGTGTGATGGTGCTGCCACCCTCCACCGTAGTAGAGCTTAAATTAGCCGCGAACGCGCCCGCAAGGCGGCGGTAGTCCACGCCGTCATGGTCGTAGAAACGCACGTCCTCCACCGCGATGACCGCGTTTTTCATATTCTCGGGGATATCGCCGATGGCGGCCCAATCGCGGTTTTCCCTGCCCGCATACGTGGCGAGGTGGCTGCCGTCCTCGTAAAGGATATAGGACGTGAGGGTCTGATCCTCTATTTTATCGGTATCAAGCTCGGGCGTAGTTTCAAGGTATGCTTTGGCGACACCGATCACGCTGCCAAACCCGGCGGCAACAAGCAGGGCGATGGCGACAAATGTGATCATAATCGCGCCCAGAATAATGCTGAGCGCAAGATTGGGTTTTTTATCCCGGGGCTTAAAGAGCAGGCCGATCCTGTGCTTTGCCTGGATATCCGGGAGGGGCTGTGTTTCGCTGAACGCAAGCTTTTGCTGCTCGTAGTTTTTGACGGGGTCTTCCGCAAATACGACCGTTTCTTCGGTCGGCTTTTTTCCCGGGAGCGTTTTCCCGCCGGTCTGTTTTACCCCACTTTGGGAGAGCTTTGTTTTGTCCATGCCGGATTCTTTTTGCGGGAGGCCGGAAAGCCGCTGCTCCCTGCGCCGCTGCCGCTCCAGCCGTTCTTTTTCCAGCGCGTCAAATGAAACGGAAGGCTTTTCCGAAACGGTTTCATCCGGGGAAGGCGCGTCGGCACCCTTGAAAAAAGAACCTATTTTTTTGAAAAAACCGGAAATTTTCTCCGCGATTGTTTTATCCTGTGGGTCTGTTGCCATGGGGCACCTCCGCTTGCGATTCATACGGTATTGTTTGTATTTTAACACAAAACACAATGGAAAAAACACAATTTTACGTGTGCTCGGCCATTGTATGATTGATCTAACACATTGGACGCGGCACGGCGAAAAAAAGTTCCGTGGCGTTATGTGTGTGCCTGAAACGGGCTTTTCGGAACCGCGGCAATATGCTATAATACCCACATGCAATCGATCTATTTGGACAACGCGGCGACGACCAGGCCGCTTGCCGCGCTTGCCGGGGTATACGAAGCGTATGCGCGCGGGCTGTGGCAAAACCCTTCCGCGCTTTACGCGCCCGCGGTAGGTGTGCAAAATGAACTGAACGAGGCGCGCGGGCTGCTCCTTTCAGCGTTTGGCGGGGAAGAAAGCCACCGGTGCCTTTTTACAAGCGGCGGGACGGAAGGCGCGAACACAGTGGTGTTTCGCGGTGCGCGCGGCGGCAAACAGGCCAATTATGTGTGCGGCGGCGCGGAGCACCCATGCGTGGAGGAGAGCTTTAAAAGCCTTTATGAAAGCGGCGCGCCTGTGAAATGGGTAAAGCCTGACGGGCATGGGAACATTGCCGTACAGGATGTGTTGGACGCGGTGGATGGACACACCGCGCTTGTCTGCGTGATGCACGTAAACAATGAAACAGGCGCTAAAAACGACGTCGCGGCGATTGCGGCGGCAGTGAAAGCGAAAAACCCGCGCACGCTGTTCTTCGCGGACGGGGTGCAGGCCTACCTCAGGGAAGCCGCGGAGGACGCGGCGCATATAGACTATTATACGGTGAGCGCCCACAAAACGCACGCGCTAAAAGGAACGGGTGCTTTATTCTATAAAAAAGGCGCGCCGCTAAGGCCATATCTTTTGGGCGGCGGGCAGGAGGGCGCGTTGCGCTCGGGCACGCAAAACACATTCGGTATACTATGCTTTAGGAAAGCGGTGGAATATTTTTTAAACGAGAAAGGTGTCGCGGCGCGGCTGGAGGCGCTGCGGCGGGCGTTTTTAAATGAACTGGGCAATGTGCCCGGTATGGTGATGGTCACGCCGAACGCGCGGGAAAAACGGTGCAGCCATATCGTGAACATCGCGTTTGAAGCCATCCGGGGCGAGACGCTGCTGCATACGCTCGAGGCAAAGGGGATTTATATTTCGACGGGGGCGGCATGTTCTTCCAAAAAAGGGAAAAGCCGCATCGCAAAGGCGCTTTCCCTTCCTGATACTGTGGCGGAGGGCGCGGTGCGCGTCAGTTTTTCGCCGTTTAATACGGAGGAGGAAGCGGCAGCCGCCGCGGGGGAGATGAAGAAAGAGATCGCGCGGTTGCGCAAGTTTACGAGGAAATGACATGCTATTACTGATACGCTACGGGGAAATACATTTAAAGGGGCTGAACCGCCCGTATTTTGAAAAGCTGCAAAGGCAGGCGATCAAACGCGCGCTCAGGGGTTTTTCGGGTTTCGCTGTGGAAAAAGGCCAGGGAAGGTTTTATGTGACGGGCATTGGCGAGGGCGACATGCCGCGCGCGGTCAGCGCGGTAAAAAAGGTGTTCGGCCTGCATTCCGTTTCGCCCGCTGTTGAAATGGAAAAGGATATGGACGCCATACGGGAAGGTTTACTTGCGGTCACGCGGGAATATATGGCGAAAAAAGGGATGGAGCAGGCCTCGTTCAAGGTGGAGGCGACGAGGGCGGACAAGCGGTTCCCCCTAAGGTCGCCGGATATAGCGGCGCAGGTGGGCGGTTACCTGCTTGAGAACATCCCCGGCCTGCGTGTGGATGTGCACGATCCGGATTTCAAGGTGTATGTGGAAGTGCGCGAGCAATGCTATGGCTATTGCGATGTGTTCCCGTGTGTGGGCGGTATGCCGCAAAAGAGCAACGGGCGGGCGATGCTGCTTTTATCCGGCGGGATAGACAGCCCGGTCGCCGGGTTTTCCATCGCCAAACGGGGCGTGGAGTTAAACGCGGTGCATTACCACAGTTTCCCGTATACGAGCGAAGCGGCAAAGCAAAAGGTGATCGGCCTGGCGAAGATCGTGGCCGGTTATGCGGGGCGGATGCATCTGCATATCGTCAGTTTTACGGAAATACAGACAAAAATCCATGAAAAATGCCCGCATGAGATGCTGGTGCTCATTATGCGGCGGTTTATGATGCGTATCGCGCAAAAGCTGGCGCAGGCGAACGAGTGCAAGGCGATTGTGACGGGGGAGAGCATCGGGCAGGTGGCCAGCCAGACGCTGGAAAGCCTGGTGGTGACGGACGAGCCGGTTTCTATGCCGGTGTTCCGCCCGTTGATCGGCATGGATAAACTGGAGATCATAGAAATAGCGCGGCGGATCGGCACGTATGAAACGTCGATATTGCCGTATGAGGATTGTTGCACGGTGTTTGTGCCAAAGCACCCGCAGACAAAGCCAAAGCTGCAAGAGATCATACAGGCGGAGAGCGTGCTCGATATCGACGGGTTGGTGGAGCAGGCGGTGCGGGAAACGGAACGGATCGTACTGGACTAGGTAAGCGCTGATCAAAAGGGGAGGGCTAAAGCGATGAAAGCGAAAATAACGTATCTTGACAACAGCGGTTTCGCGGTGGAACTGCCGGATCACTTTTTTGTGTTTGATTACATGAACAACAGCGCACTTCCCGGCAAAAAGGGGCTTTGCGGCGGCGTGATAGACGAGGGCGCCCTAAAGGGTAAAAATGTGTTCGTGTTTGTTTCGCATATCCACGCGGACCATTACAACCGGAGTATTTTTAAATGGGGCGGGATGGCTGAAAGGATACACTACATACTTTCCCATGATATACAGCCTGTGCCAAACGCCATAATGGCGGAGCCGGGTAAAAGCTATGAGGTGGAGGACGTGCGCGTGGGCGTGCTGCGCTCGACGGATGAAGGCGTCGCTTTTGTGGTGAAGGCGGAGGGGCATACGGTCTACCATGCGGGCGACCTCAATTGGTGGCACTGGGAAGGGGAAGACCCCAAATGGAACGAGGATATGGCGGCGGCTTATAAAAAACAGATAAACAAGCTGAAGGATATCACGCTGGATATCGCCTTTGTGCCGGTAGACCCAAGATTGCAGGGAAGCTTGCTGCTGGGGCTGGATTATCTGATGAATACGGCGCGTGTGAAGCATGCCATTCCCATGCATTATGGCAGCCGCGGCGATGTGGTGGCGCGCGCGATCGGGTTTTCTTCCTTGAAGGGCAGAAAATACAAAAAACTCGTGCAACCGCCGATGAAGCGCGGGGAAAGTGTGGATGTAAACCTTAGTGTTTAGCTGCCCGCTTGGCGGGCAGCCGTATAATCATTAACCGGGGCATACACGACCAAAAGGAAAGACGTTTAACTGCCCGCGCGTGTTCAGCGAATGTTGTACTCCCTGCATTGCCTATCAGGACGCGGTCGTTTCACTTTTGATGACATGCCCCATTAAAAAAGCATTGCTTTCTTTGGGGTTCTTAGGGGCTTACCCCTAAGCCGCCGAAGGCGGAATACTATAAATGCGCCGCAGGCTCCTTGACCGCCGAGGAATACCCGCGTCCCCAATGGAATACTTGAAGATTTACATAAATGGCCGTACTATAAAAAATGAAGCAGGGATAAATTGCGGGCGCTTGCCACACCTCGTTACCATCAAAACTTGAGTTTTCACCGTCGTTGACGTATAATATCTGTAGTATTCACAGGTAACTGCTCTAACGGCTACCTGAAAAGAAATGAGCGTGAGCTGCTATTTTACGGCTGAGTAAACTGCTATATTCCATTCGCTGGAGATTCGTTGTAATCTACCTTGTCGTCGTCGCCATCATGTTTGTGATCATCGCGGTTTCACTTTCCTCTGTCGTGGAAGATTTTTTGTACAGGCAGAGGATCAACAGCCACCGGGAAGAAGTGAGCAGCATCGCGGTGCAGGTTGCGCCCTACCTCGAACAGTCCGACGCAACGGAAATGTATAATATTGCCACTAAAGCCGGCAGCGATATCGTCGGTCGGCTCTTGATATTGAGCAGCTCGGGCATTGTGCAGGCGGATAGCTTATCCCAGCTAAACGGCAGCAAGCTGAGCGTGAGCGAGGTAGACGATATCATCTATGGAAAAAACGCCACGTCTTACGGCAGGCATAATATATACGACAGCGCGACAGGCGATTATTTTCCCGCGCTCTATACAACGTCCTCCGTGACGAGCGGGGGCGCGATCATCGGCGTGGTGCTGCTTTCCGCGCAGGTTTCAGACGTAGCGGGCGCGACCGCGCTGCTGCGGCGGCAAATGCTGTGGGTCTTTATGATCGTAAGCGTCGTCATATTCGTGTCCAGCATGATATTGACCAGTTTTATTATACGGCCGGTGCAGGAGCTGACCAATGTGGCGGTGAAGATCGCGAACGGTAACTTTGAAAGCAGGGCGAATATAAAGGGAAAAAGCGAGATTGCCGAGTTAGGGCATACGTTCAACATGATGAGCGACCGCCTGCAATACATCGACCGGCAAAGAAGCGAGTTTGTTTCGGACGCGTCGCACGAGCTTAAGACGCCGCTCGCGTCCATGAAGATATTGGTGGAGTCGCTGCTGTACCAGGATCATGTGGAGGAACCCGTCTACAAGGAATTTTTGGCGGATATCAATGGAGAGATCGACCGCCTAAACGGGCTTATCACTGACTTGCTGCTTTTGTCTAAAATGGACGGCGACATACTGAAAATCAATGTGGAGCGCGTCGATTTGAAAGAGCTGGCGGAAAAGTGCGCAAAGTCGCTTGAGCCGATCGCGCATACGAAGAATATTACGGTAAAGGTGCGCGCCGCGGATGACGCCGCGGTGGAGGGCGACCCGCTCAAAATAAGGCAGGCCGTGCATAACCTGATGGAGAACGCCATAAAATATACCGGGGAAAACGGGCATGTTGCCGTATCGGTGAAACGGGACGGGCAATACGCGGCTATCCGCGTGGAAGATGATGGCGTGGGTATGAAGGAAGAACACCTGCCACATATATTCGAGCGGTTTTACAGGGTAGATAAAGCGCGCGCGCGCGATACTGGCGGCACAGGGCTGGGGCTGCACATTGTGCGGCGGATCGCGCTGATGCACGGGGGAAGGATAGAAGTGGAGAGCAACAGCGGCAAAGGCTCGGTGTTTACATTGATTTTACCATTACAGGTAAAAACTGAGGGGAATTAAATGAAGAGAAAAATTACGGCCATTTTACTAATAGTGGCGCTTGCGGCGTTTTGCTTGTGCGCTTGCGCGCCCCAAATAGACGAAGAAACGCCCATAGACCCGCGCCCGGAATCCGTAAGCAAGGACAAGGCGACGGTGCGGCTGTATTTCGGGTATCTGAGGAACAGGCTGCTGGTGGGGGAAAATCGCTCGTTTGACGTGCCTGTAAACGAAAGCCAGGAGACGGCGATCATAGAACAGTTGATCGACCCGGGCAGTTCGCCCACAATGGTGGATTTTGTGCAGCTTATCAACCCGGACACCAGTGTGGTGAATATTTCGTCTGAAGGGGAATTCCTGTTTGTGACGTTAAGCAGGGAATTTCTCCAGCCGTTTGGAAACGTGCCGCAAGAGGGCGGCGGGGAAGAGGCGGACTATGAATCCGGCAGGAAATTTCTTGCCGTTTATTCCATTGTGAATACGCTGGTCGAGCAGGGAACGTATTCGCGCGTTTCCATATTGATCGACGACGAGGGCACGGGGAATGGCCGCCCTATCACAAACGCGGAAGCGGGGCTTGCGGCTTTGGGCAGCGAAAACGCGGACGACCCGGCCGAGACATTTGCGCGGAACGGGGAAATCGTATTGGGCCCGCGCAACACCATGCGGGAGATCCTTGCCGCCGCGGAGAAAAACGAGTGGGGTACGCTGTACGAATATATCGCGTATAAAGACGCCTCCGGGGCGGATAAGCCTTCGCTCGATACTTTCAGGAACGAGCTTTCCACAGCGAAGTTTTCCATCTCGAATTTTGAGGTCGAGGACGACGTGATGATGCAGGACGGCACGGCCAATATCGTCATGGTGAATTATGAGCTGAAGCTTCAGGGCGGGGAGGTAAGCGTGCGGGCGAATATCCCCGTGCGGCTGATACGGGAAAACGACGTATGGAAAATAACCTACCCCACGTTCAAACAGAAATTTATGTCATAAGGGAATACGTGTATGAAACGGATGCTTTGCCTGCTGCTGCCCGCCCTGCTGCTGCTTATATCCTGCGGCGTATGGACGGACGACGGCGGAACCGAATATGAAAAAGAGCTTTTGATGCGGGAAGTAGACTTAAGCCCGTCTATTGTCATCAACCCCGTGCTGTATTTTTTGAACAGCGCGGGCACGAAGCTGGAAGCGGAAACGCGGGAGCTAACCGTGCCGCAGGACGATATGCGCGAGAAATATGTGGTGCGGGCGCTGCTGGGCGGGCCGGTATCGTCTTCGCTTTTGCCTGTCGCGCAAGGATATGAACTGCAAAACATAGAGCTTTTGCCGGATGTGGTGAATGTGTATTTGAATAAAGAAGGGGTGCGCAGGGAAACGGAGCTGATCAACATGAAAATGGCGCTTGCGGCCACGCTCTCCGACTATACGGGAAAGACGTTTATCAACGTATTTGTAAACGGCGCGCAGGTAGGGTACCGGGGTGTGCCCACGGGCGCGCTGCAAAAATCAAATGACGACCTTTCGGAAGAGCTGAACCTGATGCAGCAGCGCGCGCAGGCGGACAGCCCCACGTTGCAAGCGGTGTTGTATTTCCTGGATTCGTCCGAGTCGCTGCTGCTGCCCGAAACGCGGCGGCTGGCGTTTCACGAGAAGGACTATATAACCGTGCTGGTAGAACAGATGATAAGCGGGCCAGAGGACGCATACAGCCACAAGCCGGTGGTGGAAAGCACGCTGATCCTGCGGGGGTATAACATCGCGGACAATGCGGGCGGTAAAAAGACGGTGCAATTGAACTTCAACATGGAGCCGTTTTTCGGGTCGCAGAAGTTTATAGACAGCAACAGGATGGCGGTGGCGGCGCTTACGTTCACCATTTGCGGCTTTATGCCGGATGTGACGGGTATAGAAATATTGGTGAACGGCAGAAGCACGGGCGGGGCGGTACATAGGATAAGCGACTACCAAGAGCTGCTGGGGTCGAACCTGCTGCTGTATTTACAGAGCGGCACGACGTCGCGCGTGCTGTTGGGCGTGGACAGGGTGATCGCGCAGGAGCAGTCCTACCACCCGATGGTGATACTGACCGAACTGATGCGGGGGCCTTCCGCCGCGGATAACATAAGCGACGTGGAATCGACCATGCCTGTGGGGGTAAGCGCGGAGGATATAGCGGATGTGTATATCGCGAACGATATCATTGTGCTCGACATCAGCAAAAACGCGAAGGAGGTCATGCAAACGGTTTCCGCGGATACGGAGTTTGTCATGGTGTTTTCCATTGTGAATACGCTGACCTCCATCGAAGGGATACGGAGCGTGCAATTTCTGGTAGAGGGCGAACGGGTGGAGTATTTGCGGGAGGGCGGCGTCAGCATCATAGACCCAATTATGAAAAATCCCGGGATCATAAGATATTCATAGTTTTCGAGGTAGAAAGGGGTAGCATTGAATACAAAAAAAATAACGACGGCGGCGGTGATGGCCGCGCTGATATTTGTGGTGACGTGGCTGGTGCGCATACCGGTCGCGCCGGGGTATGCCGCGTACTTTAATTTTGGGGACGTGGTGATCTATAGCTGCGCCTATATACTGGGCGGGCCGCTTGCGATGGCCGCGGCGGCGGCGGGCAGCGGG
>DOMW01000004.1:0-736 GCA_003510345.1 Clostridiales bacterium
TCGCCATGCAGGCCGCGCCTTACTTAAAGCGCCTGACCGCCCGGTATGCTCTGGAAACGCCCTGCAAGGTTGTGCTGGTGGATTACCGGCTGCTGCCCAAAGCCAGGTTCCCGATGGGGCTGGAAGATTGCGCGGCGGCGTACAGGTGGGTGACGGAAAACGCCGAAGCACTTGGCATTGACGCAAGGCGCCTTGCGGTTGGCGGCGACAGTGCCGGCGGCGCGCTCTCCATTGGCGTTTGCCTGCTGGCGCAGGAGCGCAGGATGGCAAAACCCTGCTTTCAGATGCTTATCTACCCCGTGACGGACGAAGGGCAGAATACGCCGTCTATGAAGCAATTTACGGATACCCCGATGTGGAACAGCAAACTGAACGCCAAAATGTGGGAAATGTATCTGAAGGGCGTTTCGCCCGCGCAGCGAGAGAACGCTTCGCCGTCCGCCGCGTCTTCCTTCGCGGGGATTCCGCCCACCTACGTGGAAGTATCCGAGTTCGATTGCCTGCGCGACGAGGGCAACGCGTTTGCAAAAACATTGCAGGAAAACGGTATTGCCACCCAGCTTTACCTAACAAAAGGTACCGTACACGGCTTTGAGATTGCGGAGCAAAACGAAATTGTCCTTGAAAGCGTTGACCGCAGAATAAAAGCACTGAAGGAAGCATTTGCATAGCCGAAATACGCACCGGAAAAGGAGAACCAGGATGCCTGCATACTTTATTGTCACCATCGAAATAC
>DOMW01000004.1:756-3311 GCA_003510345.1 Clostridiales bacterium
TCCGAAGTGAGCAGATCAGCCTGTACTTCGGCACAAAGGCGCCCGACAGGATCATCGTGATTGAGTTTGAAAGCCGCCGGCAGTTGGAACAATGCTTTGCTTCTGCGGAATATGCTGCGGTGAAGGGTCTGCGGGAGAACAGCGTAAAAACGAACGCCATCATTGTGGAGCAATAAGGTGAACTCTATGCTATATGAATACAAACTGGACACCCCAAAGCAAAACTTTTACAACATCACCGGGCAGGTGCGCAGGGCGATTGCCGACAGCGACATAAAAAACGGCCTCGCCGTTGTTTACTGCCCGCATACCACGGCAGGCATCACCATCAACGAGAACGCCGACCCGGACGTGGTGCGCGATATGCTGTACGCGCTGGACAAAACTTACCCCGACCGCCCGGAGTTCCGCCACAGCGAGGGCAACAGCGCGGCGCACCTGAAGGCTAGCGCCATCGGCTCCGGCGTAACCATCATTGTTGACATGGGCAAGCTCTTGCTTGGCACCTGGCAGGGCATCTACTTCTGCGAGTTTGACCCGCCAAGAAGCCGGAAATTCTACGTTAAACTGTTGGGAGATAAGAAGGGGGATTGAAGAACTGGTATTCTCACATGAATGGATTATGCGCGAGAGCGTATGGCTAAGGCAACGGCCAGCGCCCCTCCCATGCAATTGGCAGGAGAGCCGCTAGTCTCACTTTATCTTTGCCAGCCCAACAAGTATTTTATTAGCCGCACCCCACAATGAATCGTACTGCCGGCGCAAGTCCTCCACGTCCTCGGCGTAAATATTACGGGTCTCATTGGCCCGTTTCGCTATTTGGTTTATATTCCCGGTGGCGTTGCGGAGCAGGCGCACCATCTCGCGCACGTCGGTTCGGTGTTGTCAAGGGTGCTATGATAAAAACAAAACAACCTAAAAACACAGTCTTGCAAGGATAAATGATAATTTACTGGCGACAGGTATCTGTGTGATGGACAATCTGCTTGGTTCGGTGAATCTTGTCAACTCCACGTCCTCTGAAGCTGATAGCGTTGATTTACCTCACGGTTGGTCAATTCAGACTGTATTGGAATATGCTCAAAGCGTAAAATCCGGCTCAACGCCAAGTCGTTCGGACAGCTCGTTTTGGGTGAACGGCACAATACCTTGGTTAAAATCCGGCGAAGTCCATAATAACGTCACTATCTGTACAGAGGAACGCATCACTGAGCGCGGCCTGCAGAGCAGTTCAACACATCTTTTACCTCCAGATACCGTTTTAATGGCAATGTATGGTGTGACCGCAGGTGAAGTAGGTTATCTCGCAATCACAGCAACGGCCAATCAAGCGATTTGTGGAATGATTTGCAGGACAAAGGCCCAAGCTGCATTTCTGTATTTCACATTACTGTTTAGTCAGCAAAGTATCAGCCGACTTTCTAATGGTGGGGCGCAAGATAATCTAAGCAAGGCTTTTATCGAAAATATCAAGCTGGTTGTGCCATCAGGCGAAAAGCTCGAAGCACTTGGATTATCCACGCTTGTTGAGCAAATCACAGTAAACACGCGAGAGATTGCGGCATTGGAGCAAATGCAGAGCACATTCCTTTCAAGACTCGCCGCCCATTAAGCCGCTCGTAAATTATCATTTATCTTGTTGTTACATTGGATTTTCCTTTCCATGCTATAAAGCATATCTCCTATTTTTACCTGATCCTCATATTCCGGCAAATATAGAAACAAAAACGAAAACATATCCTCATTAAAACTTGCCCGCAGCGTCATAATTGTATTACAATCAATCATTTTGCGAAAATACGTACTCCTGAGAAAAAACGCCATATATCTGTCGTAGGCAACACCGTCTGTTTTTGGGCGCAATCTCTTTACAAACCCGCTAAATGTTGCCGAGGGATAATCTTTCAAAGCGACACAACTCATAGCCAATTCATCTACAGTTTCACTTGTTCGGGTAATTAGGATATGGACATCTATCCCGACATAAAGTATGCTGGTCATTGTAGTGGCCTCCTTTTTGTTTGGGGTAATCCCGGTTGTGCTTATTCTATTTCGCACTTGTGCTCCGGTAAATCCCCGCCTTAACAAACACGGGGGTCACTACATATTGTCTCCCATGTGAGAACGTCAAAGACAATCATGTGCCGGGTGTCCACTCCGAAACGGGCAATGTCCATAAGCTCATGCCCGGTAATCTCCTTGCCGCCGCGCCCGCCTTGCTGCAACGCGGCGCGGATGGATGATGTNNGCCCGAAAAAGGGCATAAAAAAAATGCCGTAGGCTTCTTTACCTGCGGCGCGTGGCGCAAACAGAAAAAGGGACGCTATCTTGAAAATAGCTCCCTTTTTCCTTGCTTCGTGTTCAGTTTTTGTACCGTCCCGCTTGCCCGTTGCCAAAAAACATTGATTTTACTGGGTTTCTTCATGTTTTCTTATGGCAACGCCGCTAACCCGGCGGTATTTTTTTGAGGATAACTGATATCACTTGCCCTTAATGCGTTTCAGCCTGTTGTTGCGGGCATTGCCTATGCTATACAGCCGCAGCGCAAAAATCAG
>DOMW01000107.1 GCA_003510345.1 Clostridiales bacterium
GCGGTGGAATTACTGGAGAAAGAAAAAGAAGGGGAAGGCAATGATTGAAAAAACAATGGAAACTACGGTACAACTGGGCGATGGGGTCAAAATGCCGCTGTTCGGCCTGGGGCTGTTTTCGTCCGCACCGGGCGATGAAACGTACAATGCCGCGCGCTATGCGCTTGAGGCGGGCTATAAGCTCATGGACACGGCCGCTTACTACGCTAACGAGGAAAGCCTCGGAAAAGCGGTGCGCGATAGCGGAGCAGGGCGGGAGAAACTATTTATCACCACAAAAATGTGGCCGGTGGATTACAGCGACCCCAAAGCAGCCTGCATGGACAGTTTGAAGAAACTGGGCATGGACTACATTGACCTTTACCTGATGCACTGGCCGGGTACGGACGCGGAACGCAGGAAGAAAGTGTGGAACGCCATGCTGGAACTGCGTGAAAAAGGGTATGTACGGGCGTGCGGCGTATCGAATTTCTATTCGGAAATGATCGAAGAGCTGATTTCGGATTCGGGCGTTGTGCCGCAAAACCACCAGATAGAGCTGCACCCGTGGATACAGCAGCGTAAAATGCGCGCGTACTGCGCGGAAAAGGGGATCACCGTGACGTCGTGGGGGCCGATCTTCCACGGGCATCTTTCGGAGGCGCCGCTGATGGAAGAGATCGGCAAAAAACATGGAAAAACCGCCGCGCAGGCGACGCTTCGCTGGCACTTGCAGCAGGATATCAATTTGATCCCAAAATCCGTGAAAAAACAAAGGATCATTGAGAACGCGGCTATTTTTGATTTTTCGCTGGATGAAGAGGATATGCGGCGCATAGGCGAGCTGGACGGCATGGGGCAGGCGTTTACGTTCGACCCGCTTGTGTATGACGGCGAAGGAAGGCCGCCGCGCATGGACCCTAAGCAAAAAGGGCTTTTGTAATACTCATTCCAAATAGAAAAACCCCCGGTCTTAATTCAAACCGGGGGGTTTGTTAATTTACGGTAGTTTTGTATCCCTTAATACATGCCGGGCATTCCGCCGCCGGGCATTGCCGGGGCTGCCGGTTCGGGGGCGGGGATATCCGTCACCACGCCTTCCGTCGTGAGCAGCATGGCCGATACGGACGCCGCGTTCTGTATGGCCGAGCGCGTCACCTTTGTGGGGTCGATGATACCGGCTTTCATCATGTCGGTATATTCATCCGTATTGATGTTGTAGCCATAGTTTTTGGATTTGTTCGCCATGATCTTTTCTACGATGATGCTGCCCTCAAGGCCGGCGTTCGCCGCGATCTGGCGTACGGGCTCTTCCAGCGCGCGCAGCACGATTTTGGCGCCCGTGCAGGCATCGCCTTCCAGTTTGCCCGTGCCGCAAAGCTTGGCTACTTCTTCCGTCGCTTTCAAAAGGGCGCTGCCGCCGCCGGGCACGATCCCTTCTTCCACAGCCGCGCGCGTCGCCGCAAGCGCGTCTTCGATGCGCAGTTTCATTTCTTTCATCTCGGTCTCCGTGGCCGCGCCCACGCGGATCACGGCTACGCCGCCCGCCAGTTTGGCAAGGCGTTCCTGCAATTTCTCTTTGTCATAATCGGAAGTGGTCTCTTCGATCTGCGCTTTGATGGAAGAAATACGCGCTTTGATCTCTTTCTGCGCGCCGCCGCCTTCCACGATCGTGGTATTGTCTTTATCCACTTTAACCTGCTTGGCTTTTCCGAGCATATCCATCGTGGCTTCCTTCAGTTCCAGGCCGACTTCTTCGGAGATCACAGTACCGCCCGTTAAGATCGCGATATCCTGCAACATTGCTTTTCTCCTGTCGCCAAAGCCGGGGGCTTTTACGGCCACGCAGTTGAATGTGCCGCGCAGTTTGTTCACAACGAGCGTGGCAAGCGCTTCGCCTTCCACGTCTTCCGCGATGATGAGGAGCTTTTTGCCAAGCTGCACGATCTGCTCCAGAATGGGAAGGAGATCCTGTATGTTGGAGATTTTTTTGTCGGTTATGAGGATCAGCGCGTCTTCCAGCACCGCTTCCATTTTATCCGTATCGGTCACCATGTAAGCGGAAGCGTATCCGCGGTCAAACTGCATGCCTTCCACAACGTCAAGGTCGGTCTGCATCGTCTTGGATTCTTCCACTGTAATGACGCCGTCATTGCCAACTTTTTTCATTGCTTCGCTAATGAGCATACCGACTGTCTCGTCGTCTGCGGAAATGCTGGCGACATGCTCGATGTCTTTCGCGTCGGCGATCGGCTTGCTGAGGGCTTTCAAAGACTCCACAACCGCCTCGGAGGCTTTCAGTATACCGCGTTTAATGCCCATCGGGTTTGCGCCCGCGGCGACATTTTTCAAGCCTTCGCGTATAATAGCCTGCGCGAGCAGGGTAGCGGTGGTTGTGCCGTCGCCCGCCACGTCGTTTGTCTTTGTCGCGACTTCTTTTACAAGCTGCGCGCCCATGTTTTCATACGGGTCTTCCAGCTCGATTTCTTTGGCGATCGTCACGCCGTCGTTCGTGATCAGCGGCGAGCCGAATTTTTTATCCAGAACCACATTCCTGCCTTTGGGGCCGAGTGTTACTTTTACCGTATCCGCGAGCCGGTTTACGCCGGCTTCGAGCGCGCGCCGCGCTTCTTCACCAAATTTGATCTGTTTAGCCATTTTACTCTTTCCTCCTGTTTATTTTACAATCGCCAGAATATCGGACTGGCGAACGATCACATATTCCACACCGTCGATCTTCACTTCGGTGCCCGCGTATTTGGAATAGATGACTTTATCTTTTTTCTGTACTTCCATTTTTACTTCCTTGCCGTCCACAACGCCGCCGGGGCCCACTTCCACTACTTCCGCCATCTGCGGTTTTTCCTGCGCCGAACCGGGAAGGACGATACCGCTCTTTGTGGTTTCTTCACTTTCCACAGCTTTGATCACTACTCTGTCTGCCAATGGTTTTATTGTCATGTTTCCGCCTCCTAAAACAATTCTTTATATTGTTAGCACTCAGCTTTAATGAGTGCTAATAGTACCTTCCTAATCATAGCCAGTTTGCGGGGAGAACGCAAACAAAAAAAGTTTTGAAAAAAGCTTAAAATTTGGATTATACAAAAAATAATACATAGTTTAATCAAAAATACTGCTAAATGCTCGAATATACTTTGCGATGTTTTACGCCTAAACGGAAGTATTCATTATATAATGTTAAGTAATCGTCGGTTAAAGCGGGTTCGTGGATTTCCGGGTAATTATTACTCAGCGGTTGCTTAGCTTGTTGAAAGGGGCGTGCGTATTTATGGATAAGTGGGATAAAAGATTTATGGACCTTACGGGGGAAATCGCCAAATGGTCGAGCTGCTATAAGCCAAACAGGAATGTGGGCGCTATTATTGTAAAAGACCGCAGGATACTTACGACCGGATATAATGGCGCGCCAGCGGGGATAGAAAGCTGCAAGGAGCGCGGGGAGTGTATCAGAAACAACATGGGTATCGCTTCGGGGGAGCGGCATGAGTATTGCTACGCCATCCACGCCGAGCAAAACGCCATCATCCAGGCGGCGAAGATGGGCGTTTCCATAGAAGGGGCGACGCTTTACTGCACACATCAGCCCTGCGCGATCTGCGCAAAAATGATCGTGAACGCGGGGCTTGCGCGGGTCGTTTATCTGAACGCGTACCCGGACGATTTTGCCCGGCAGATTTTTGAGCTTTCGGGCATTTCTGTAGAACTTTATAAATGACAGGGGAATAATCAAGACTATGAAAAGAAGCGAGATACTGCGGCTTTTAGACGCGAAAATAGTATACGGGAACGGCGCGGACGACCCGGAGATAAGCTGCGCCTGCGGTTCGGATATGATGAGCGACGTTTTGGCGTTCACAAAACACGACGCGATACTTTTGACAGGGTTGGTGAACAACCATGTGCTAAGAACGGCGGAGATGCTTGATATCGAGCATATTATGTTTGTGCGGGGGAAAGTGCCGCCGGACGATATTATAGAAATGGCGCGGGAGATGGGAATCACATTAATGAGCACGGAGCTTCCCATGTTCACGGCATGCGGAATACTTTACCAGAACGGCATCGTAGGCGGGATGCGGGGAGAATAACTATGCTATACGAACGGGAGTATGCGGTGAAGAAGGACGACTTTGCCGTGGCGGGCGAGGTATCGGCCCATATTAAGCGCAAGCTCAAGCAAATCGGCGTGGACGCGGCGCTGATCCGCAAAATATCCATTGCCGCGTACGAAGCGGAGATCAACATGGTCATCCATAGCGACGGCGGCCTGATGTCTGTCGCGATAGACGAAGACACGATCACCATAAAATGCGCGGATACCGGCCCGGGCATACCGGATATCGAGCTTGCCATGAAGGAAGGGTATTCCACCGCGCCGCAAAGTATCCGGGAAATGGGTTTTGGCGCGGGCATGGGCTTATCCAACATAAACAGGAACAGCGACAACATGCACATCACCAGCAGCCCGGAGGGCACAACGGTGACCATGACGTTCGTGTTCTGACAGAGAGAGAAATACTATGGAAGAACAATATTTTCATTCCGTCCGGTTGGACAAAGAAAAATGTTCCGGCTGTACCAATTGCATAAAGCGCTGCCCCACAGAGGCCATTCGGGTGCGCAACGGCAAAGCGGTCATACTGAACGAACGCTGTATCGACTGCGGCGAGTGTATTCGCGTGTGCCCGTATCATGCCAAAAAAGCAGTCACGGACCCGCTGGAGTCCATTCAGGAATACAAATATAAAATTGCGCTCCCGGCGCCCGCGCTCTATGGGCAGTTTAAGTCGATCGCCAGTGTAGATTCGTTGTTTGCGGGTCTGCGGTCGCTCGGGTTTGACGAGGTGTATGAGGTGGCCAAAGGCGCGGAGATCGTTTCCGAAGCCGTGGCGCTGCGGCTCAAGGACGCAAAAACAAAGCCGCTTATTTCGTCCGCATGCCCTGCCGTGGTGCGGCTTATCCAGGTGCGCTTTCCCGAATTGATCGAGAATATCGTGGATGTGGACGCGCCCATGGAAGTTGCCGCCAAAGTGGCTAAAATGGAATTTGCGAAAAAGCACAACGTAGACAGCAAAGAGATCGGCGCGTTTTTTATCACGCCCTGCCCCGCCAAGGTGACNNTTTATCACGCCCTGCCCGGCGAAGATGACGAGTATACGTTCGCCAATCGCTAAGAAAAAAAGTAACGTGGACGGGGCGATCTCCATACTCGATATCTACGGCCTGCTGACCAACCAAATGCGGCCCGCGCAGGACGCAAAGCAGCCCGGCGAAGCGGGTAAACCGGAAGAAAACGCAAGCGCGCTCGGTGTGGGCTGGGCGATAAGCGGCGGCGAGGTCATGGCGGTA
>DOMW01000132.1 GCA_003510345.1 Clostridiales bacterium
CGTCCTTGAGCCGCCGGAGGCACTCATTCATCCCGCAGGGATACCTTGACCCCAGAGGAATACCGATTGCTTATAAGAATTATTATCAGATTTTTTGGTTCACGATCTTGTAATTAATTTTACATTTGTATATTTCTTTGCTTCTTCAAAATCAAAATCATCAAATCCATCCGGGCATTGAATGGGCGCTTGTTTTGGTATCCGAGTACCTTGGTCAGGAACCATAGGATTCAAATCCCCTGTAATATCGCGTTTTTTTGCTTCTCGTACACACAGACAACCATCTAGTATTTGCTTTTTTGTGCGATCAACTATAATCCTCTCTTCATTGTTGATTGTGTGTATTTCACCTATGTAGAATCCCCATTTTGTATATTGATCTTCTTGACCTTCAACTTTTTCCCAACTATTAGGTTTTTTCCTATAAATTTCTCTAATACCATTATTTTCATCACAATAGACTTTACCTACCGATTCGGGATTAGGTCCTTCTGTATAAATTGTATCACAGTTTTTTATAAAAACTTCTCCCGCACAATTGAACAAAAACATAAATAATACCTCCCACGTTTTCTATGGTCAACAACATACCATAAAATTACACAAAAGTCAAATATAGGGCAGTCTCAATTATCCACTTTTCAACCCCTACTTCTTCCCCAGCACATAAACCGCCGGGTAAAGCCCGCCCGATTCAAACGTGGCGCGCTTTAAAACTTCAAAATGCCCGCCCGACTTGATCAGTTCCTCCATGAGGTTTTTTTCCTGCGTATAGAGTGTAACGATGCCCTTTTCCGTCAAAATACCCGGCAGCATGGCAAAATATTGCCGGTACAGCCGCTCATTTTGAGCGTGGCTCCCTACGCGCAGGCCGAACGGCATATTTGAAATGATTTCGTCATATCGTTTCGCGGTGAATTTAAGCGCGTCCATATGCAAAAATTGCGGGTGGTGTTCCGCGCAACGGTTGTTTTCTTCCGCGACGCCGACCGCGTGCTTGTTGATATCGACACCGGTCAATGTGCCGTGCGGGTAGTAGCCGCGTTCGTAAAGCATGGTGCCGCTGCCGCAAAAGTTATCCAGCACACGGGCGTCGGGCCGGAAAAACTCGCTGGCATAGGCGCATACACACGCGGCAACGCCCGGGTTGATGCTGGCCGCCACCGCGTTGCGGCGGTAAGCGAAGCGGGTATCGGAAAGCGGGTTTAAGAGCACGTCGGCCTCGTCGCCGTTAATATCGAGTACGATCTCGATGGAATAGGACGAAGGCGTATTGATGAGTTTTTGGAAGGAAGCCACGCACTTTTTGATGATAGAAAGGCGGACTTCATGCGACACGTTCTTTACCTCCAGCCGGTAGCCTGTCACACCGGCGCGCTGCAAAATGGCGTTTTCACGCTTGGCGAAAAATTCCGCAAGGTCGGCCACGCCACATTTGCCAAGGTAGAGGTAGGCGTCGCAAAACGCGCGCGTTTGATAGATATCGTCAAACTTCTTCAAATGGGACAGCGCGATGTATTCCCCGAATTTTTTGGGTTTCATACCCAGCCGGCGGTAAGCGGCATAGGTAACGTTGGCGTTTGGCGTGGTGAGCAGCACGATATCGTTGGGCAGTATGCGCACATGTACCTTGCGTTTTGATACGAAATTCGCGAGCGCCTTGTTTAAGGCGGCCTTTTCTTCAATCAGATGCTTTTCAATGTCGCTTCGCAGCGTGTAGGCTTCCAAAAACTCTTTAGCCCGCTGTGTTTTCGCGTTGCCGATCGCCAGCAGAAACGAAGGCAGCGCAAACAGCGTGTCTTCATGCATAATGGCGTAAATAAGGTCTTCCAAATGATCCGGCGCGCACGTATTGCCAATGATCTGCGCGGCATGCATACGCACTTTTGGGTCGGCCGCTTTAAAGAGGGCCAGCACATCCGCCGCGTTGCCCTTGATGAAATCGGCGGCGCGGTCGCCCATATCCGCCATAATGCGGGTGGCCGCACGGGCGTGTTCGCCTTTTGTGAGCCTGTAAAGCTTTTTCAGTTCCTTGCCCTGCGACAGCTCGGCAAGGCAGGCTTTACGGCCCTCCGCAGGCATTGTGCTGTAGTTTTGTACCGTTTCTAAAATGTCCATCAGCGCACACTCTCGCAAATCACTTTAAGCACATTCTCCGTGCCGGTAAGCGTGCCGCTTGCCTTCATGGCGGCCGTGAGTTTCTCTTTATCCGCAAAAAGCGCGTCGATCGCGGGTGGCAAGGCCGCGCCGGAAAGCGCTTCCTGTTGCAGCACATGCGCGTAGCCTTTTTTCTCGAAGTAGGCGGCGTTTTGCAGTTGGTCACCCCGGCTGGCGGAAAGGGGCAGTGGCACAAGCAGCGATGGGATGCACAGCGAAAGGTATTCAAAAACGGCGTTTGCGCCCGCACGCGAGAGTGCCATATCCGTTGCCGCAAACACGTTTGCCAGCTCTTCCCCCAAATATTCATATTGCCGGTAGTATTCCATGTCGGCAAGCTTAGTGTTCATATGGCCTTTGCCGCGAAGATGCACGACGCAATATTTCTCTGTCAAAGCGTCGAGGCAGCCGTCCACAGCTTCATTGATGGCCTTTGCCCCGAGTGAGCCGCCCATAATGAGCAGCACGGGTTTTTTGCCTGTAAACCGCAAAAACTTAAGCCCCTCTTCCCTATTGCCCGAAAGAAGCGACGCGCGGACGGGAGAGCCCGTAACGACGGCTTTTTCGCCATAGCCGTGCGGCACATCAAAAGAAAGGCATATTTTCGCGGCTTTTTTGGCACACAGCCTGTTCGCGAGGCCGGGCGAATAGTCACTTTCATGCAATACCGCGGGGATCCCCAGCTTTGCCGCCGCCCACACGACGGGCACGGAAACAAACCCGCCCTTGGCAAACACAAGGCGTGGGTTCAGGTCTTTCAGTATTTTCTTTGCCTGCCGGTAACCCCGGAAGACCTTGAAAAAATCCTTTATATTATCTTTGCTCAGGTAACGCCGCAGCTTCCCGGCCTCAATGCTATGATAAGGAAGCCCGGCCGCGAGGTCTTTTTCAATGCCGTCTTCCGTGCCGATATAGTGCGCGGCGAGGCCGTTTTTTCTAAGCCCGTCCAGCAACGCGAGGTTCGGCGTTACATGCCCGGCGGAGCCGCCGCCCGTCAAAACGATCGTTTCTTCCATATCCGTCCAATTCAAAGTATATTTTCGCATCGGTGATGCAGTGATACTATATCATTAATCTGTTATGATTGCAATTCGTATATCCGAGTTGCACGCATAATACTCATTCCAAATAGAAAAACCTGAAAACGGTTTTTCTATTCAACCTGCGGCTGCGCAAACCGGCTTGCCAGTTTGCATGAAATGAGATATTGAACAACTTTCCCGGCACACCGCGCCAAAAGGCGCTGTGTGCCCCACCCAGTCTCTGGACATGACCGCCCAAATACGAACCCATATTCTATTGTGCAAATATCCTGTGATTGCTTTTGGGTGTTCCTTTAGGGTCAAGGAGCCTGCGGCGC
>DOMW01000113.1 GCA_003510345.1 Clostridiales bacterium
TCGTCGTGTTGCCGTTCACATCGCGCAGTGTCAGTGTCACGGTTGTGTTGTTGCCTACCACCAGGTTCGTCGGGCTCGCTTCGATCTTCGTGCCGTTCGCGCCGAAGTCTACCCCGCCCGCACCGAATGTTATCGTCGCCGCTCCGGTCGCGCCGCCCACACGTTCCGTGCCTACCATCGCATGAACATCAACGCTTCCCGATGCGGTGCTGCTGTACGTCACGGAGCAGGATGAAGCGCCCACCGCAATGGTGCAGCTTGGAGCGCCCACAAAATCGCCGATATCTCCGCTATTTTCCTTGCTAAATGACACGCCCGTCGCGCTGCCCGCCAGAACTTCCAGCCCCTGGCTGTCGCGCAGCGTTACCGTCACCGTGGAATTCTCGCCCACGCCAAGGCTCGCCGGATCCGCCGCGATGGTGGATGCCGTCCAATTAACAGTCGGTTGATAAAAGAGCACCGACGCGCTGTTTTCGGCAGCCGTCCCATCGACATCTGCCGAGAACGTCGCCAAGCCGGCGGTACTGCTGGTCACCTGGAACACCGCGCGGCCATACTGATCCGTGCTTTGCGTGTTGCTTCCCACCACACTGGCTCCGGACGATAGCGTCGATAGCGCTACTACCACGCCCGGCTGCGCCATGGCCTGCCCGCCCGCGTTACGCAACTGAACGGTTACCGTGGATTGCGTTCCCACCAAAGTGGCGACCGGATTTGCCGTAACGGTCGTTCCCGCAAGCGACCGATCCACCGGCGGCTGCGGGCTTCCCGCGAAAGTAACCTGTACGGAGGTCGGATACGTCGTTGAAAAGCCCGTACCTTGCGCTGTCACAGTGGCCGTTCCGTCCGCCGTGCTCGTCAGCTGGGTGGTGTACGTACCCGTCCCATTGGTGACGCCGAAGCCGTTATCGGTAAAACTGAATGTGAACCCTCCGCTTGCACCGACACCAATCGAAACATTATTTTTCGCGTAAGGAACGCCGTCCAACATAAGCTGAACGGTCACCAGCGAATAGCCCGAAACCGGCTCGACATTTACCGTCGGATATGCGGACAACGTCGCGCTGTCCGCTGATATATTAGCGCCGACAAAAACCACCCCAACAGAAGCGCCTACCGATTGCCCCGATACTGTCGCTGCCAATAATGCTTGGCCCNNCGCATCGCCTGCCGTTGTGCTTGTGATTCGCGCTTCAAACTTGCCGGATGCGTCGGTCAGGCCGTCGATCGCGGCAGTATTGCCGGGGAACACCCCGACAGCGCCGCTGTTTTCGATACGCACCGCCACCCCGGAGCGCCCCACCGCCACCCCGGAAGCGTCGCGCAATTGAACCGTCGCTATCGCGTACGATACGCCGTCGGCGGCAACCTTGCCCGGCCATACGGTCAAATCGCTCCGGGTAAAATCGATCACACTGCTGTAGAAAGTCACGACACCGGCCGTTTTCGCCGCACCTTGGTCGTCTTCGCCGTAGTTTTCTATCGGCTGGCCGTCAACCGTCGCGGTGACGGACGCAACGCACGGCGCGCTGCTCGATATCGTCGTTGTGAAGCTTGTGCTTCCTTCCGCAATGCTTCCGCTCGCAGGGCTGTTAAACGCTCCGCAACCGGAAACATTACTCAAATTAACAACAGCCCCGCCCGCAGGCGCCGCCACAGTATGCCCCAAATGATCGCGCAGGGTCACGTTGATCGTGGCGGATTGCGCCCCGCCGCCCACATATACTTTTTCGGGGGTCACGCGCAGGCTCGTGCCATACCGATCGTGGCTGATCCCGCCCGAAGTGATTTCCACCACCGCCTGGCTCGCAATATCGCTTCCGCCAATGCTGCCTTTGATCGTCACATTGCCGAGGGTTGTGCCGCTGGTCAGCGTGACCGTGCAGTTGCCGACCGCATTGGTGGTGCATTGCGTCGCGCTCAGCGACGCGCCGCGATCATTCCCGTCAAAACCGAGATCGATGACAACACCCGGCTGCGGCACATTAATGCCGGCGCTGTTCTTCAACTGAACGGTGATCGTGGATGTGGTATCCGTTGCCGTTCCGCCGCTGATGCTGATCGAGGTTGGGTTCGCCGTGATCGTCGTGCCGCCCGCGCTTACCGTATATTTGACAAATGTCCGCGTCTCGTTACCGAAAGGGGACGCGGCAGCCACAGCGGTAATCGTGAAAGTCCCGTCAACCGTGCTGCTCCACGAAACCGTACATTCCCCGCTGCTGTCCGTCGTGCATGTCGCCGTCGAAGGCGTAATATCCCCGTTACTGGCATCGAAGAGGACCGCCGTATTGGGCACCGGCTGATTGGTGTTATTTCTCAATATCGCTTTTACCGTATAAGCCTGAACGCCGTCCGCCGCCAACGGGCCCGCCGGAGAAATCTCGATTGAGGAATTCTCCGGATCGGCGCCTTTCGTATTGAGGAATACGCAAGTGATCGTCCTATTTTGCTGGACCTGGAAGCCCGGGATTACCGCCTGATTGCCCGCTAGGGAAACCATCACGCCGGCGCCGGTGTTGTCGGTACAAGAAATGCCCGACGGCGCGCCCCAATCGCTATTGGGCGGCGTTTGATAAATCTCGATATCGGTACCTAGGGTATCAAACGCGTGCAGCATGCTGCTGTTCTGGTAAACCACCGTATTCGCCGCCGTTGTCGTCAGGCTATCCTCTGCGAAAGAAGGCGCCGTATTGGCAATATTGCTCATGGCGTACGTAAACGTCGCAGGCTCGGAAGACTCCGTTGCCAGGATCAATTGCCCTTTCACCGCGTAAAACCTGTAGTCCTCGACTTCGCCTTCCAGCGCCCAGGGCTTAACCGAATTGGTTGTCTCTACCACCTGCCCACCCGTTGCGGGCACGCCATCGGTGGAACTGAAACGCGCCCGGGCAAAAGTCCACACCGGCGCGCCGGAAATCCCGGTCGGCGTGTAATTAAACCCTATATATCCGGACTCAATCTCTCCGCTTGTTGTCCCGTCAAGAAGCTGCTGGTCGGTGCTGACCTGAACCGCGCCCGTACTAGTGAAAGAAGAGCTCGTACCCGTATTGACCCAGGCGCTGAAGTATCCCGGCTCGCCGCTCGGCTGGTACGCTTTGGCGCGCAGGCCGTATGTCACGCCCGACGTCAGCGAAGCGCCCTGCAGGGGAACCCAGCGCGAGCTGCCTTCCGGAATATTCACTTCAATACCATCGTGCGAAACAATCGCCGCCGCGGAATCGTCATTGGGATATTCCGCGCCATCCTGCGTCGTTACCGTGTCGCCCAGCCAATAATTGGCGGGGGCCGGCGTCACATGGAGAGCGTCCCCGTAAGTTTGCGGGGCGTCGTTATGGTTTGCCCGGCCGGTCAAGGCAAAGTCGGCAATGGCCACTTCTTTATCCGTGGACATGACCACTTTGCTGAAGAAGTTGGAGCGCGCCATGAAGTCGGATAACGATGTCGTCCCGCTTGGGTCCAAAGTCCCCGCATCGGAGCCGCGGAAATGCGCGCCGCCTTTACATTGCGCGGAGGCGGTCACCGCGGAATCGTTCGCCGATCCGGCGCTCGTCGTGCCGTTTGTGCAATACGCCGTCACTTTATTTTGCACATTCGCATCGCCGGCGTTCGCGGACGCCCAGGTTTGGTAGGCGTTCACGCCGTTCACGCCACCGATCTTCGGCTGCTTCAGCTTGACGTAATAAGTTGCCGAGGTCGAGCCGACAATAAAGCTGTATTCACCCAAAGGCGATGTCCTTTGCTCTCCCTGCCAAACCACATTGCCGGAGCCGTTGTCTTCCCAGATTTCAACCAAAACGTTGGGAACGCCGTTCGCGGCTTCTTCCGCGGAGGAAATAACGCCGTCACCATTCGCGTCGTTATAGATTTTGCCGCGCAGCACCGGCGCCACCTGGCATGTCGTTAAATCAAGCAGTATAGGACTAATACTTCCTCTATCCGTCACAGCGCCGCTTAATGGGTTCACCTGCTTTAATGAGGCTCCTCCACTACCAAGAAGAAGCAAGCTTCCGTTGAGAAAACCCATTCCCCACATATTACCAGCGGCAGTGGTGCCAAAAGTAGGGAAGGTCTTGACTATGTTGTAATACCAAACCGCGCCATCGGCGCCGGGCACAACCCTGATCAGCTTTTTATTGTCAAGTGCGTTGCCAATCAGAAGATAGGCATTACCCTCGGCGTCGATCGCCATATCGGAAGAAACAAAGCGTTGTGCATCTGTGTATACATCATCCGACAACGTGCCGGCAACAGGCCGAACCTCCGAACTACTTCGGCACGTTCCGGTCACCGGATTGCAAAGCCTCAGTTGGAAATTCTTCATTAAAGTGCCTTCTACATTGGCAACACGAGCACCCTCTATGCCTGTAAAATAAATCTCACCCGTCAGTTGATTGACTTCACCGCCGGCTGCTTGAGGGTATCCACCGGTGAATGGCGTGGTCATGATTTCCTGAGGCACCGATTCGCCTTCAAACAGGCCAAAAACCTTCCTGTTACTGCCATCAAATCGCCACATATACATGACGAGCTTCCCTTTATTAGCATCGTCACCGGGCCAAGGGCCAAGGGCCAAGGTATCTTGATAAAATTCAAGAACACCGGATCCTTCTTGGAATACTCGCTGGCGATCACTGTTTACCGCTGGATCGAGGAACCTATAAACAGACTGATATCCCGTATCTGTTCCCCCGTAAAGCGTATCGCAATTCCAGTTCGAGTTCTCTCCGGGCTCAAAGTCCACGGCTTGCGCATGCAGCGCCTGGGAAAAACCCAACGCAAAAAGCCCCGCCATCGCCAATGCGGTTGCCCCATGGAAAAATTTCTTCATTCCCAACATTATTTTTGCTCCTGAAAAATCATCGGCATGCACCGCAGCATCCGCCGCGATCGCGCGGCGGCACAGCCTTTCTTCCGGCCGATGCTCATCGGCCCGCCGCTTTTCCTGATCCCGAAAAAAAACACCGGAAAAAATTTGATTTATCTGCGATTTCATGACGAACTCCCTAAGGACTTTCACTTTCCGCGCCATACGGCCGGGGCAACATTTTGTTTTCATAGACTCTTCGGTTGGACGGGTTCCCCATCGGACGCTCCGTCTCTTAAAACTCATAAAACTTTAAACAATGCACAAAACACAACCAGTTGTTTAAAGCGATGCAAAAACACAAACTTATCCCAAAGCACTTTTCGGCGCGATTATCTACCTTTGCGGCAACGCTCGTCAACCTGTTTTACAAACAAAAAAAACAAAATAAAATCATAGTGTTGCGATATACATGTCGCAAAAAAACATCAAAAAAAACAAAAACAATCCAAAAAGGGTAGAAATACAAGCCGATTGCAACAGGTTATTTAAAAATGTTTCTATTGACGTCATATTACGAAACACTTTTCGCCATATTGGTATAAATTTTTTGTACTATTTTCTTCCGTTTGCTTTTTTTGACGGAATATGATCAAAAATACAACAACTTGGCGACACGAATAATGCTTTAAGAATAGTTTAACAACGCCCGTACACATTCGCCATGACATCAAAAGCATTCTTTAAAACCCCACAATTCCATAAATAAACAGGAATATCGAGCGAATAAGCGTAACGTCATCCACCGCCGCATTCGGCCAAGCAATTATTTATCTTGGTGCACGAATCGTAAGGCGTGGCATGTAGGGCGGATGAGCGAAGCGTTATCCGCCGAACAATATTTAACCAAGCGCTTATTTACCTTGGAACACGAATCGTAGGGTGTGGCGTGTAGGGCGGATGAGCGACAGCGTTATCCGCCGAGCAATATTCAATTT
>DOMW01000223.1:0-927 GCA_003510345.1 Clostridiales bacterium
TATAATGCGCCGCAGGTTCCTTGGCCCAGGGGGAATACCCGCGCCTTAAAAGGGATACATGATCAAGGGCGCGCGCCCCACACCTGCGGCGGCTCTTTGCAAAAACGGAAAAACGCAATATGTGTCGAATCTGTGATGGGAATAAGTAAAAACTACGAAAATTCACGCAAAGCATCTGGTCTAAATAGGTGCTAGAGCAACATACATCATCATTTCAACACATTTTACTGCTATAATGAATTTGCGTCATTGTGATTAAATGATCAATGTGTGCAACCCTCGGGAAAACCGCATAGCAGGAAATACGCGTTGGTTTGGGGGCGCGCAAACGCGGTTACCCGGTGATCAAAGGAGGTTTGTAATGAATGAAGTGATCCTGAAAGTTTTATGTGAAGACGAAGCGGAAGAACAAAAATTTGACCAGATCGCCAATGTGATCGACCTTTACAAAAAAGAACGCGGCAGCTTGATACAAATACTGCACCTCGCGCAGGAGATTTTTGGCTACCTGCCCATGAAGGTGCAAAAATTTATCGCGCATAATATGGGCTTGCCGCTCTCGGAAGTATCCGGCGTCGTTACGTTCTATTCCTTCTTTTCCACGCAGCCGCGCGGCAAGCACACCATACGCGTGTGCATGGGCACCGCCTGTTATGTGCGCGGCGGGAAGAAGCTGGTGGAACGCCTGCAGGAATTGCTGGAGACCGATCTTGGCGGCACGACAGAGGACGGGAAGTTTTCGTTTGAAATCGCGCGGTGCATCGGCGCGTGCGGCCTTGCCCCCGCCATGATGATCGACGGCGAAGTGTATAAGCAGGTGAACCCCAACAAGCTGGAATCTATTCTGGCGGAATATTAGAAGGAGGGGGAGCAAATGTTCAAGGATAAAATAACGACGGCTGAAAAACTGGGCGAGATCAAAGAAAA
>DOMW01000223.1:1019-13574 GCA_003510345.1 Clostridiales bacterium
AAATCCATTAATATACTGCAAACGGGCTGTATGGGTATCTGCGCGGCGGGGCCTATGGTGCTGGTGGAGCCCGGCCGTATTTTCTATACGAAGCTGACGCCCGAGAAAACGCGCGATATTGTAAACCGCCATCTGAAGGACGGAGAGGTGGCGGAAGAATATACGTTTTTTGACGAATCGCTCAGGCGGCATGTGCCGGTGATCGACGACATTGAGTTTTTCAAAGCGCAGCAAAAACTGGTGCTGGATAATTGCGGCAGTATAGAACACAGCGATATAAAAGCGTACATCGCGCGGGATGGCTACCTTGCGGCGCAGCAGGCGCTTTCGGGGAAGTCGCCCAAAGAAGTGATCGACGAAGTGAAAAAATCCGGCTTGCGCGGGCGGGGCGGCGCGGGCTTTCCCACCGGGGTAAAGCTGCAAAGCGGGTATGACCAGCCGGCCGACCAGAAGTACATGGTGTGCAACGCGGATGAAGGCGACCCGGGCGCGTTTATGGACAGGAGCATTATAGAGGGCGATCCGCACGCCGTCATAGAGGGTATGGTTCTATCGGCCTACGCCATCGGCGCGAGCCAGGGCTATGTGTACATCCGCGCCGAATATCCCATCGCGGTGGATAGGCTGACGGCGGCGATCGAAGAAGCGCGCTCTTACGGCCTTTTGGGAAATAACCTGTTTGGCGGCGGGTTTGATTTTGACCTTGAGATACGCATTGGCGCGGGCGCGTTTGTGTGCGGCGAGGAAACGGCGCTTTTGGCTTCCATTGAAGGGCAGCGCGGCGAGCCGCGGCAAAAGCCCCCCTTCCCGTTTCAGAGCGGTCTGAATGGCTGCCCCACGATCATCGACAATGTCGAAACACTCGCGAATATTCCCAAAATCGTGCGCAGGGGCGGCGAGTGGTACGCCTCTTACGGGCTGCCAAACGCGCCCGGGACCAAGGTGTTCGCGCTTGCGGGCGATGTGGTGAACACGGGGATCATAGAGGTGCCCATCGGTACGTCCATAGGCGATATCATCTATAAGATTGGCGGCGGGATACCGGACGGCAAGGACTTTAAAGCGGTGCAGATCGGCGGGCCTTCGGGCGGGTGTATCACCAAAAAGAACCTGAACGTGACTGCGGATTATGAATCACTCGATAAACTCGGCGCCATTATGGGTTCGGGCGGCATGGTGGTCATGAACGAAGACACCTGCATGGTGGATACGGCGCGGTTCTTCCTCGATTTTATACGCGACGAATCGTGCGGGCAGTGCGCGGCCTGCCGCATCGGCCCCATGCGTATGCTGGAGATATTAAAGGATATCACCGAAGGGCGCGGCAAAAAAGGCGATGTGGAGCTTTTGGCCGAGATAGGCGAAACGGTGAAGCAAACATCCCTCTGCGGGTTGGGACAAAGCGCGGCGAACCCCATCCTTTCCACAATAGAAAACTTCCGCGAGGAATACGACGAGCACATCTTCAAAAAATATTGCCGCGCGGGCGTGTGCAGCGAGCTTTTCATCTCGCCTTGCGAAAACACCTGCCCGGCAAATGTAAACGTGCCCGGTTACCTCTCGCTGATAGCGGACGGCCAGTTCCAGGAAGCGTACGAGCTGATCATGCAGGAAAACCCGCTGCCAGCGGTTTGCGGGCGCATCTGCACGCGGCCGTGCGAGATGAAGTGCCGCAGGCGGTCGGTGGATGAAGCTGTCGCCATACGCGACCTCAAGCGGTTCGCGGCGGATTACGCGTTCAAAAACGAAAAACCGTACGCCATGCGGATGGCATTCCCCAAAAATGGCAAGCGCGTGGCCGTCATAGGCGCGGGCGCTTCCGGCCTCACATGCGCCTATTACCTTGTGCGCATCGGCTACGATGTGGATGTGCTCGAGGCGGAAAGCGTGGCGGGCGGCGTGCTGGCGTTCGGCATACCGGAATACAGGCTGCCCAAAGATATTTTGCAGCACGAGATCGGCTTGATAGAAAAAGCGGGCGTAAACATCATTTACAACAAGGAAGTGGGCCGGAATGTGGACTTTAAGGACTTGCGCGGCTACTACGACGCCATCTATGTGGCCATAGGCACGCAGTTCCCGCAGAAGATGGATATCGCGGGCGAAGACCTCGCGGGTGTGTTGCCCGGCATAGATTTCCTAAAAGACGTGCATACAAAGCCGGATCTGCGCCTTGAGGGTACGGTGGCTGTGATCGGCGGCGGCAACACCGCTATCGATTCGGCGCGGACGGCGCTGCGCCTCGGCGCAAACAAGGTCATCGTCGTATACCGCCGGACGGTAGACCAGATGCCCGCTTACTACGAAGAAATAGTGGAAGCGATCGAAGAAGGCATCGAGATCATGGAGCTTACCGCGCCCATCAAGTTTTTGGGCGACCATTTGGGGCGCATCACGGGCATCGAGTGCCAAAAGATGGAGTTGGGCGATTTCGACGGCTCGGGCAGGCGCAGGGCGGTGAAGATCCCCGGCGATACGTTTGTGCTGGATGTTAAGTATGTCATTCCGGCTGTCAGCCAATACGCCGACCTCCCGTTCGTTTCAAAGGACGAGATCGGCGTAACAAAATGGGGTACGTTCATCGTGGACGGGGATAACCTGATGACCACAATGGAAGGCGTGTTCGCGGGGGGTGATGTGGCGCGCGGGCCAGATGAAGTCATACGCGCTATCGCGGACGGCAAGCTTGCGGCGGAATCCATCGACAGGTACCTGGGCGGCGACGGTGTGTTGAACAAGGGCGAACCCATTGAGATACCGGATATTTACGACAGCGATGAGGTCGTCACGCACAATCAATTTGAGATGGAGATGCTTTCCCCCGAAGAGCGCAAGGATTCCTTCGCCGAGGTGATGCAGGGCTTCCACAAGATCAACGCGATCGCGGAATCCATGCGGTGCCTGCACTGTGACAGGAGGTAGATCATGGTTGACTTAACGATTAATAACAAACAGGTGTCCGTTCCGGAAGGGACGAAAATAATAGAAGCCGCGCGGCAGGCGGGGATCAACATCCCCAGCCTCTGCTATATGAAGGATGTACACACGTCGGGTTCCTGCCGCCTGTGTTCGGTGGAAGTGGAAGGCAGGAAAATGCTGGTCGCTTCGTGCGTGGCCGAGGTGCAGCCGGATATGGTCGTATACACAAACTCCGCGCGCGTACAAAAAGCGCGCAATATGCTGTATCAGTTGCTTTTATCCGACCATTCCCAGGATTGCCTTGCGTGCAACCGCAACCAGAACTGCGAGCTGCAAAGCATGGGCGAGCAGCTTGCGGCGGACGAATTGCTTTTCAGCACGGGCAGCGCCCGCAAAGAGCTGGACATTTCACCCTCTATCACGCGCGACCTCTCCAAGTGCATTTTGTGCAGGCGGTGTGAGACGGCGTGTAACGAAGTGCAGGGCGTGGGCGTGCTGCACGCGCAGCATCGGGGCTTTGACACCGTGCTGGGGCCGGCGATGGACATGGACCTTGCGGACGCGGATTGCAGCTATTGCGGGCAATGCACGGTCGTATGCCCGGTGGGCGCGCTCAAGGAAACAGACGCCATTCACAAGGTGTGGGCAGCCATAAACGACCCGTATACGCGTGTGGTGATACAGGCGGCGCCCGCCGTGCGCGTGGCGATAGGCGAAATGTTCGGTATGCCGGTGGGTACGCAGGCGACGGGCAAGCTGGCCGCCGCGATGCGCGCGCTCGGGGTGGACGATGTATTTGACACCGACTGGGCGGCAGACCTCACCATTATGGAAGAAGGGACGGAATTTCTGCACCGGGCCCTTAACGCGGCGCAAGGCAAAAAGGTTGTGTTGCCTATGATCACAAGCTGTTCGCCCGGATGGATCAAATATGTGGAGCATTATTATCCCGACCTGCTGCCGCACCTTTCCACCTGCAAGTCGCCGCATATGATGCTGGGGGCAGTCGCGAAAACCTATTACGCGGACAAGATCGGTGTTGACCCGGCGAAGATGTTCGTTGTGTCCGTCATGCCGTGTACGGCAAAGAAATTCGAGGTCACGCGCGAGGAAATGTTCACAGGCGGCCACCCGAATGTGGACGCGGTGCTTACCACGCGAGAGCTGGGGCGTATGATCCGCCAGTTGGGCATCGATTTTGTGGAATTCCCGGACGAGGGGTTTGACGACCCGCTCGGCAGGTCTACCGGCGCGGCGGATATCTTTGGCCTTACGGGCGGCGTGATGGAAGCGGCGCTGCGCACGGTCTACGCTGTCGTTACGGGCAGGACGCTGCCGTTTGACAACCTGCATGTGCAGCCTATCGTGGGTCTGGAGCAGATAAAGGAAGCGTCCATCACCCTTACCGATTTGCTGCCGGAATATAAGGCGCTGGAAGGCTTTACGGTGCGCGTCGCCGTCACAAGCGGCCTCGCCGGAGCAAAAAAGCTGATGGAGCAGATCAAAGCGGGTGAGTCGCCCTACCACTTTATAGAAGTGATGGGCTGCCCGAACGGCTGCATTATGGGCGGCGGACAGCCGCGCAGCGAAGACCCGGATACAAAGTTCAAGCGCCAAAAAGCGCTTTACAGCGAAGACGAGGGAAAGGAATTGCGCCAGTCGCATGAAAACCCATCCATTCAGCAGATCTATAAGGAGTTTTTGGGCGAACCGGGCGGCAAAGTCGCGCACGACCTTTTGCATACGCACTATGTAAAGCGGGGCGACTGGGGTGCCGTGCTAAAAGACGTGGAGGCGAAAAAGGCCAAAAACAAGGGAAAGAAAAAAGAGCGCACGGGCGGGAAGGGAAATATCCCCTCTTACACGCAGAGCATGGCTGTTTCCTCGCTGGAAGAAGAGAACGCCAAACTGCGCGATAAGCTTAACGATATCCGCGAAACGGCGGAGATTTATAAGCAGGTGATCGCGGACTACAAGAGCAAGGAATAGAGGGTATAGTAGGCTGTAGGGTACCATGCAGCCAGTTACACAAAAGGAATGCCAAATACAAACGCAAGATACTTTTGCTATCTTGCGTTTGTTGTTTCCTGATGGTCATGTACCGGGTGTTGTTCTCTGCAACGCTACGCCCTTTGCGACTGCCTTACGCCAATGAGATAAAGGATAGTGAGCACAATACCTACAATACCCAGATAATTTGGGGCGCCGCTGGTAACGCCTATGATAAAACCGACTACCTGCGCAATCAGGATGACAACCGCCATAATAAAACATGCCCCGAGCTTGCTGCCTCTAATGCCAAAAACACCGCACAGCAGAAAAAGCAGGCCTTCCACGATGCTTAGGAGCGCCGCCAGAATAACGATCGCACCGAGGATACCGGCGCCAACCCCGGCAACAAGGACGCCGCCCGTCGCGGTTATGATTCCTGCGATCAGTACGATGATACCAAAGATAATAAAGACGATACTCATGATTTTTAATAAAGTAGACGATGTGGACATAGAATAATACCTCCTTAGGTTTATACTTAATCTTACAACAATATAGAAAATATGTCAATTAATAGAAGTGTTGGATATTGTGCCCGGATACTGTTCCTGCAATGTCTATTCGCACCGCCCCCGTGTGTCTTGTTCCCGTGGTAAATTCATGGTATCATCGAGTTTGTGGTATGAAAAAATATGAAAACATTGTTTTGGAGCGGTTATGGAATTTCGGGATTTAAAAGCGCAGTATCTGGCGCTAAAGGATGAGATCGACGAGGCGGTCGGCCGGGCGCTCAGCGGCGGTTCTTTCATACTGGGCGCGCAGGTAGAGGCGCTTGAGCGGGAACTGGCGAGTTATGTGGGCGCGGCGCATTGCGTGACCTGCGCCAACGGTACGGACGCGCTTTCGCTTGCGCTGATGGTGTGGGGCATAGGCGAGGGCGACGCTGTGTTTGTGCCCGATTTCACGTTTTTCGCCTCGGCGGAAGTGATTGCCCGCGCGGGGGCGACGCCTGTGTTTGTGGATATCGACAGCAAGACGTTCAATATGTGCCCAGAGGCGCTTGCGCACGTGGTATCGGTGGTTGAAAAAGAAGGCGCGCTTACGCCCAAAGCGGTGATCGCGGTGGACTTGTTTGGGCAGCCCGCCGAATACGATAAGCTCCGGCCGGTTTGCGAGGCGCATGGGCTGAAGCTTCTAGAGGATGGTGCGCAGGGGTTTGGCGGCGCGGCCGGCGAAAAACGCGCGTGTTCCCTGGGCGATATGGGTACGACGTCTTTCTTTCCGGCAAAACCGCTGGGCTGCTACGGAGACGGTGGTGCGGTGTTTACAAATTCGGATGAGGAAGCGGCATTGTTGTTTTCGCTGCGCTCGCACGGTAAAGGGAATGACCGATATGACAATGTGCGGGTGGGTGTGAACTCCCGGCTGGATACGCTGCAAGCCGCGATACTGCTGGTGAAGCTTCGCGCGTTTCAAAAGAACGAGCTTGCGCTTGTGAATGAGAAAGCGCAAAGGTATGCCGAACTGCTCACGGACGCCGTAAAAAAGCCGTATATTAAAGGCGGATATCGTTCCAGCTTCGCGCAGTATTCCATATTGCTGAAGGACGAGGCGCAGCGTGACGGGCTGAAAGGACACTTAAAAAAGCAGGGGATACCAGCACAAGTCTATTACCCCCGGCCCATGCACAGGCAGAAAGCGTTCGCGTATTTAAAGCCGCAGGCATGGGAAAATAAAAACACGGCGGAGGTGTGCGGCCGTATATTGGCGCTGCCTATGGGGCCGTATCTTTCGGATGAGGATATTGAAACCATATGCGGGCATATCAACGGCTTTTGCCGTTGAAATCGCGCTCTTTGGCGTGTTATACTGTGATGTTAGGAGAAACGAATGGACTATTTCGTACATGAATCATCTTATATAGACCAGCCCTGCAGCATCGGCAAGGGCACGAAAATATGGCATTTCTGCCATGTGATGCAGGGGTGCGAGATCGGCGAAAACTGCAATATCGGCCAGAATGTTTGCGTACTTTCCGGCGCGAAGCTGGGGAACAATGTAAAAGTACAAAACAACGTTTCCATCTATGACGGCGTGGTTTGTGAAGACGGCGTGTTTTTAGGCCCGTCCTGCGTGTTTACCAATGTGATCAACCCGCGCAGCACGGTGAACCGCAAACAGGAATACAAACAAACGCTGGTGAAAGAAGGCGCGAGCATTGGCGCGAACGCCACGATCCTTTGCGGCAATACCATCGGCAGGTACGCGCTGGTGGGGGCGGGCAGCGTGGTGACGTGCGATGTGCCGGATTACGCGCTCGTCCGCGGCAACCCGGCCCGCGTAACGGGGCATCTATGTAAATGCGGTGAAAAACTGGAGTTCGCGGGGGATGCGGAGGCCGCAACCTGTGCGGCGTGCGGCCGCGCGTACAGTAAAGAGAACGGGCATGTGGCGGAAAAGGAAAAGCGATGAAAAAACGGTTATTGGATAAAATCGAGAAAAGAGAGCTGTACGTGGGCGTGATCGGCCTTGGGTATGTGGGCCTGCCGCTCGCTGTGGAAAAGGCAAAAGCCGGGTACAAGACGATCGGCTTTGATGTGCAAAAGCAAAAGGTAGACATGGTGAACGCGGGTACAAACTACATTGGCGACGTGGTGGACAGCGAGCTGAAAAGCATCGTGGACGCGGGGATGCTTCTTGCGACGTCCGATTTCTCTTTTGTGGCGGACGTCGATTTTATCGCGATCTGCGTGCCTACGCCGCTTGATGAGCACCAGCAGCCGGATATCAGCTATGTGAAAAACAGCGCGGAAGCCGTCGCGAAATATTTAAAAAAAGACACGATCGTGGTATTGGAATCAACGACGTATCCCGGCACGACGGAGGAACTGCTAAAACCACTTTTGGAAAGCGGCTCCGGCCTTCGGTGCGGCGTAGATTTTTATCTGGGCTTTTCGCCTGAGCGCGTGGACCCGGGTAACCTTTTGTATAAGACAAGCAACACGCCCAAAGTGGTGGGCGGCGTGGGGCGGGACGCGACAGAAGTGATCGCGGCCATGTACAAGAGCGTCCTGCAAAGTGATGTGTTCGAGGCGTCCTCGCCGGGCGTCGCGGAGATGGAAAAAATATTGGAAAACACGTACCGGAATATTAATATCGGCCTGATAAACGAACTGGCGATGCTTTGCGATAAGATGGGGATCAATGTGTGGGAAGTGATTGAAGCGGCAAAAACAAAGCCGTATGGTTTTCAGGCGTTTTATCCCGGGCCCGGCCTCGGGGGCCACTGCATTCCGCTCGACCCCTACTATCTTTCGTGGAAAGCGCGGGAATTCGGGTTCCATACTTCGATGATCGAAGCGTCGGCAATGATAAACGACCACATGCCGCATTACGTGGTCGAGCGGTCGTCCAAAATACTGAATTGCCTGGGTAAGCCGCTCATGGGGTCCAAAATATTGATGCTGGGCGTCGCGTATAAGCAGGATATCGATGATTGCCGGGAAAGCCCCGCGCTCACCGTAATGCGTATTTTTGAAGAGAACGGCAGCGTTGTTTCCTATTATGACCCTTATGTGGCGGCGTGCAAGGTTGCGGGCGTGCCGCGCGAGAGTTTGCCTGCGCTAAGCGGGGATATGCTTGCGGGCTATGATCTCGTCGTTGTGACGACAGCCCACACTACCGTGGATTATGAGATGGTGCAGCGGCATGCGTGCATGGTGTTCGATACAAAGAACGCGATGAAGCACGTGCGGGAAAGGCGGAACATTGAATTGCTGTAGTGCCCGCGCATGATGGAATCGGAACGAAAGGAATGCAAATTGACTTGAAAATACACGCTTTGTTGTGAAAGGGAAGCGGATCAATTTTTGGGAGGGGAAGTATAAATGGTTGGTGCGGCGGCAAGTTTAAAACAAATGAGGTTTCATTCCAAAAGAGAGACGCTGGAGCCGGTGCTTATAGCAGGACTTTTTTTTCTGGTGGCACTTTTTCTTTATCTGCCTTATCTGATAGAGGGGCGGATGATCGGTATACCCGAGGGAGACGCGGCGTATTATTATAATTTAAACAGGTTTGAAGCAGCTGGTTTTCAGCAAGGCGACCCGGCGCTTTGGAACCGCTACAATATGCTGGGGCTGCCTTTTATGGCGGATATCCAGACATCTTTCTTTTCCCCGGTATCATTTTTGGCGCTCGTTCTGCCGCCAAATACCTATGATATTTTCTTTCATATCATCAGTCATACGATAGCGGGTTTTTCCACGTTTCTTTTTTTGAAGGAGCTGGGGGTAAAAAACCGGTTGCGGTGGGTGTTGGTTTTGTTGCTACGTTCTGCATGTCTTTTTATGTGGCGAGGCTGGAGCATGAGAATATCATTGCCGCTTATGTCTGGCTTCCGCTGGCGCTGTATTTTATGCAGCGGTATGTCAGCACAAACAGGAGGCGGGAGTTGCTGTATGTAGCCATTGTGCTCGTGGTTCAATTTTTTGCCGGGTTCCCGCAGGCGTTTGCCTATTCCGGCATATTCGTGTTTTTGTATTTACTTGTATTTATGGATAAAAGCCGGCAATACTTAAAGCGGCGCGTCGTGGATATTGCGCTTTTTGTAAGCATATTTTTATTGCTGACCGCCATACAACTGCTGCCTTTGGCCGAGGTGACACTGCAAACGGGCAGGCAGGGCGTGACTATGGAATTTTTCACGAGTTTTTCGGCAAGCTACAAAGTGCTGCCCATGATGCTGTTTCCTAACCTGTACAACAACTGGACACAACCGTTTGGTGTATGGCAATCCGGGGAAATGAGCCTGGAAGTTTACGCAGGCGCTATTGTGTTTGTACCTTTTGTATATGCCGCGCTCTTCCATATGAAGGATAAAAAAATTCGTGTGTTTGTGGTGTTCGGTATTCTGGCGATTTTGTATTCGATGGCGGGAACTATCCCTGGACTGCGGGACATTGTGTATAGAATCCCTATTTTAAACTCCTTCCGCTGCGCGACGCGGGCGCTTTTCCTTTATGAGTTTTTTGCTGCGGTGGTTTTTGCGTTGGTGCTGATGAAGCTTACCGACAGGAAAGAGGCAAAGCGGCTGTTTTTATTCAGCCTTGCCATGTTGGGTATAGCGGCGGCGCTGGTGGTTATGGCAAAGGGTATTGCGAGCACAGCTATGGCAAGCGAAGAGATGAGGGTGTTTTATTCGGGCATGGGCGCGTTTTCCCGGCCATTAATTTTTATGGTGTGTCTTTCCGCGGCGCTTGCGGCTTATTGCTATATAAAATTTTTATATCGGGCCAGGCATGGGCTTGCCGTTGTGGCATGTGCCCTGTGCGCGCTCAATATATTGGACATAAGCGGATATAAGGCGCCTCCTTTTGACCAGAAATTTGACTATGAAGAGGCAACTGTATCCCCGGGGTTCAGCGAAATAGGCTTTATCAAGCAGATCCCGGGAAGCGAGGATTACCGTTCGATTGCTATACTGCAGGATTGGGCGGATTATTGGGATCACGGCGGTGTAAGGACTTCGGTTGGTTTCCGAAACAGCTATAACCTTTATCACCAGTTTCAGACGATCAATTCCTATGCAACGTTCCGCCCGGCGCAGGTAGTTCAATATTTGGGTATAGAAGATTCCCAGGTGCTTTTTGGCGGGAATAAGGCGGTGCACGCGAATAATCCGCAGTTATCTTCGGCATCCGCTAAATATATTGTGGATCCGTACCGTAGAGTGACCGGTGAAGATGTGATTGTGGGGGCGGGCGTGACGGTTGAGCAGGTGGAAAATGTAAACATCCCGGCAAACGGCGGGGCGGTGAATGTGCAGCAGTGGCCAGTATCTGTGGAAAAAGGGAAGTACTATTGTGTGGAGGTGGAGCTGGAGCAGGGAGAGGCATGGCAAATGCTGTTTTGTGATTTGTATGGGGAAGGATATGACAGCCCGGAGGCCGAGGCTATGTTTGCATGGACGTCGGGTACAACCCGATATACGGGCGCGATGAGTACGGGGGAGGCAAGCTTGCCGGAGAAAGTGTATTTAAGGCTGGCCAGTCAAAGCGGTGCGGATATTAGGGTCAAAAGCCTGGTGCTGTATGAAGCGGAAAGCGTACCATTTGACAGCGTATATAAACCACTGGTGGATAATGAGCAGACAGTTATTTATGAAAATGTAAACGCCAGGCCGGTCATAAATATCGCGCGGAGCGTCGAGGACATGGAACGTTTTCGCGCGGCAAGCGTAAACACCGTCAGCTATGTGGAAAACCTCCCGTATGCGGTCGAACCGCCGGGAGAGGACGTGCGCGTCGGGGAGATCGTGTATCAAAACAACAGCGTAACAGCAAAGGTATCTTCAGAGACCGAGGTGTTTGTGAACCACACGCAAATGATGTATCCCGGCTGGAACGCTTATGTGGACGGGGAAAAAGTTGAAAACTATCTTGTGAACGGCATTATGCAGGGCGCATATGTACCGGCGGGCGAACATATTGTCGAGTTTAGGTTTGAGCCAAAGTCGCTTTACATTGGCGCTGTGTTGACTGTTGTCGGCATCATTCTTCTCATTTTTCTTCTGCGGAGGGAAAAAAGACTGCGGCGCAGCGAATCGTGTGACATTACTCCAAAATAAAAACGCACTTTTTAGTGCGAGTGAGGTAGCGCCTTTTGGCGCTACCTCAGGCTGTCAATAAAGGCACGACATCTGCGGCGTCATCGCATAACCACGCGACCTCGGCGAATCGGTTATTCTGCCTCGCCCGCNNGTAGCGCCTTTTGGCGCTACCTCCAAGCTGTCAAAAATCTCTGGAACGTATAATGCGCCGGAGATATATTCTATATTTGCGCCAGTGCGTGAAAATCCGCTTTCAAGTCTTTGTAAAGCTGCAAATAGAGCTTGTAATATTTCTCGTATTCGCTGTGGTTCGCCGAAACGGGCTTTTGGCTGGAATCTTTTTTCACTACCGCGGCACAGCCTTCGGGTACGCTGCCGTAAACGCCCGCGCCCACACCCGCAAGGATGGCCACGCCGAGAGCAGGGCCTTCCTTTGACTGCGCGGTGCTTACTTCGCAGTCATATACATCCGCCAGCATCTGCCGCCACACCGGGCTTCTGCCGCCGCCGCCCGTCGCCATCATTTCGGAAAAGCGCACGCCCATATCGCGGAACACATCGAGGCAGCTTCGCTGCGAATAGGTTACGCCCTCCATCACGGCGCGCATCATGTCATATTTTGTATGGATGGCGGAAAGGCCGAAAAACACGCCGCGCGCCTCCGCGTCGAGAAGCGGGGAGCGCTCGCCCATTAGGTACGGCAAGTACAAAAGCTTGTTTGCGCCGATGGGCAGCCGGTCTATCTGCTCGTTCATGATTTCGTAGGGGTCTTTATGCAGGCCGCGCGCGGCTTCGATTTCCGCGCCGCACAGTTGGTCGCGGAACCATTTCAACGAAAGGCCGGCCGCGAGCGTGCAGCTCATCACCGTCCACTTGCCGGGAACCGCGTGGCAAAACGTATGCACACGCCCACCCGGGTCGATACTCACAGTATCCGCGTGGGCAAAGATCACGCCGGACGTGCCGATCGTGGTAAACGCTTTGCCCGTTTGCACTACGCCGGTGCCCACGGCCGCGGCCGCGTTGTCGCCCGCGCC
>DOMW01000234.1:0-404 GCA_003510345.1 Clostridiales bacterium
GCGATGGTGGCGGCGCTCACCACAGGAACACCGCTGTCGGAAGCGCCGAACGAACTGCCGCCGATCAACGTAATCTACCAAACGGCGGAGGACGGTCTCGCCGATACCATCAAACCACGGCTGATGTCACTCGGCGCGGACTGCTCCCGTGTGATGGTGATCGACGAAACCGAGCATGAGTTGACCATGAGGGACAAGCGTCTGGAGATAGCGATCAAAAAGACAGGCGCAAAGCTGCTCATCCTTGATCCGATCCAAGCTTACCTTGGTGGCAGCATCGACATGTACCGCGCGAACGAGGTGAGGCCGGTAATCAAGCAGATCAGTCTGATGGCGGAGCGGACAGGCTGCGCGGTTATTATGATCGGTCACATCAACAAGGCGCAGGGGATGAAGTCGTCGTA
>DOMW01000234.1:538-3424 GCA_003510345.1 Clostridiales bacterium
ACCGTCGACGATGTGCTGTCCGGCTCCTGCGGCGCGCAATCCAAAACTGTGCAGATGGAGTCTCTGCTCCGCGAGTGGCTGCGCGGCGGGCCGGTTGCAAGCGACGAGATCATCGCCAGAGCAAAAGAAGCCGGCGTCTCCGAGCGCACCGTGTAACCGTCAAATAAAACGGCGCATTCCACAAAGGGAAAGAAACTGTTACGATAATAAGTGATAAAAGTGACAGGAGTGGAATGCGGTGGCTTGTAATGAGATACCCCAAACGCAAGAGTGTGTGAGATGCGGGAAGGAATTAAGTCGCGAGCAAAAACGGTGCGGCAGGATATACTGCTCCAGGGAGTGCTTTAATAGCGTATGGTTCGGGGAGTGGCTGTACTATGACGCTCTGAAAACCAGAAGTCCAAAGGTGATAGAGGCGGCGAAACTGTTTCGGAGCGGCTATACGCGGAAGGAAATAGCAGAGATGGTAGGGGTGCGCCCCTGTACGATATCTGGATGGGTAAGACAATATGGGAAGAAAAATATGCTCGGCGTGCGAAATTGTGCATATTGCGGAAAACCGCTGGATGGAGAAAAAGATTATAGCAGCCGCAAATATTGCGATAGGAGCTGTCAGACAAAAGCGGGGTATATGAGAAAGCACCCGATGCCGGCACACATGAGATTTGACCCTGAACTGCGAGCAAAGGCTTTGGAATTGTATTGGGGAGGGCTTGAGAGTGGGTTTATCGCCAAACATTTAGGTGTATTGGAAGGGACTGTAGGCTTTTGGATTTACAAATTCGGACGTTTGCGCGAAAGACAAATTAATAAGGAGCTATTTCCCCTTTTGCCGACAACGGATAGGCTGCAATTAACGCAAAACCCGGAAGAGTGGCGGCAAATCCTGTGTGAACGCGCCGGGAAAGGCAAATCGGCCGCTGTGGTCTTGGTATGCGGGACGTTTGACGCGTCGGGAGGCATCAACTATTTAGCTACACTCGTATCAGATATGCTGAAGCAAAACCCGTGCAACGGAAAAACATATGCTTTCTGTAATAATGAACGCACACAGATTTCTACTGTTTGCTGGAGACGCGGCACATATTGTTTCACAAGGTTGCCCAAAGCGCATGGATCATATATCTGGCCTGAATCGTCTGTCGGCCTTCAGATTGAAGTGCGGGAAAATGAGTTTGAATATCTGCTGGGTCTGTGCAATAAAATGGGGAAAAAGCCTTATTTAACTTGAAAACAAGCACTTTTTCTGTTACAATTAAAGTATGGAAAATACAGCTTCTTGGGCCGATTGCAGGGCTGAAAACATACAACTGAACAAGCGGGTTGCGGAGCTTGAAACTACGGTTACTGAACTCTGCGCCCTTGTCGAGCATTACAAGGAGCTGTTTAAACTGGCGCAGCACAATCGTTTCGGTGCTTCCAGCGAAAAGGCTACGGCAGGTTACGGGCAAACCAGCCTGTTTTCCGTACCGGCATCGGACATGCCTGTTGCCTCTCCGCCAAGAACTGAGAAAATCAGCTACGAACGCCGTAAACAGGTTGGGAAACGCCAAGAGGATATGTCAAAGCTGCCGCTTGAGATTGTGGAGCACGAAATACCGGAGGCGGAGCGTGTATGCCCGCAATGTGGGGAACCGTTGCAGCAAATCGGCACGGAAACCCGTGATGAGATCAAAATCATACCGCCGCAGGTGATTCATGTGGAGCACCGCCGGAAGGTTTACAAATGCGCGGAGTGCGACAAAAACGCCTGTAATACCCCGATTGTGAAAGCCCCGGTTCCGGAGCCGGTCATCAAGGGCAGCGCGGCGTCCGCTTCAGCAATTGCATTCATCATGACGCAAAAATATCTGATGCATCTGCCTCTTTATCGCATTGAGCAGGATTTTAAGCGGCAAGGCGTGTTTATTAACCGCCAGAACATGGCGAACTGGTGCATTCAGGTGTGCGGTGATTGGTTTGAACCGGTATATGGCAGATTTAAAGGCAAGCTTCTTGAGCACGACGTACTGAGCAGCGACGACACGGGCGTGCAGGTGTTGCGCGAGGCGGGGAAAACCCCGCAATCCAAGAGCAGCATGTGGCTTTACAGGACAGGCGGGTACACCAAGACCCCGGTTGCGTTCTATGAATACCAGCCTGGCCGCAGCGGCGAGCACCCGGATAACTTTCTGAAGGGCTGGTCGGGATTTTGCCACACCGATGGCTACGCGGGGTATCACAAAATTGAAAAGGTGACGTGCGTCGGCTGCTGGGCGCATGTACGGCGAAAATTCAACGACGCCTTTAAGATAGCCAAAGCGCCTGATTCTCCATCGAAAACCGGGCTGGATTATTGCGATCGTCTTTTCGCGTTGGAGCGCGAATTTGCCAAGATGACGCCGGACGAAAGATTCAAAGCGCGGGAAAAACTGTCGAAGCCGCTGGCAGAGGAGTTTTTTGCCTGGGCACAGGCGGTATCCACACCGCCCGGGCTCGCCATCACCCGCGCCGTCACGTATCTGTTGAACCAAAAGGAATGGTTAATGAATGTCTATCTTGACGGACGGCTTGAACTGTCAAACAATCGCGGGGAGCGTTCAATCAAACCTTTTGTGGTGGGCCGCAAAAATTGGCTGTTCAGCACTTCAGTCAGCGGCGTTAAGGCCAGCGCGGTTGCATTCTCCATTATCGAAACCGCAAAAGAAAACGGCCTCAAGCCATTTGAATATATTAAATTTCTTTTGGAAACGCTGCCAAATTCCAAAACCAGCGAACTGGAATGTCTTATGCCTTGGAGCCCCTCGCTGCCTGCGTTCTGCAGGATGACTTGATAATGATTCTATATATTCAACGAATACCTACTGGCGATACGCTGATTATCCGGCGTATCGCCGTTTTATTTGA
>DOMW01000243.1 GCA_003510345.1 Clostridiales bacterium
GACTGCGCCAGTGGTGGCGACGTCGGCGTCGGTGTCGGCGTAGGGTTCGCCGGTGTCGGCGGGGCGTCCACCACGAGGGCGGCGGTTTTTGTAATATCGGCCCAACGGTTCCGCTGTTCATGCGTGATCGTGTTGGAGGGCGGCTGGGGCGGCATATTGGTTCTGGTGACTGTGCCTGTGTTGGAATAGAGGCGGTAGTCTATGCCTTGCGCGCCGGAAGGCAGCGCGTCTGCCTTGGCCCTAAATGTGAAGGTGGCCGCGCCCGCCGTTGCCTGGTTGTATGTCGGCCAGGTGATGGTTCTCGTGCCCGCGTTGTAAGCGGAGTCGGGGATCGGTGTTGGCGCGGTGCTTCCGGCTGCCGTGAAGGTGATGCTGCCCGGCTCAAACGTCATGCCCGCGGGTACCGGGTCGGAGACGGTGATCCCCTGCGCGTTTGCTATGCCCGGGTTATAGGTAAGCGTGTAGGTTACGACCTGATCGGGCTGCAAGCTCGTCGCGTTGGTTGCGTTGGTTCCGCCGGCCGGGTTTGAGCTTTTCACGAACCGCGGGTCGTCGATCATATTGATCTGGGTGTGCGTTCCCGTTACCGTAGAGGACGTCTCCGGCCCAACGGCGGGGATCAGTACGGAATAAAACGCGGCCTTGTTGTAAGCGTTCGGTACGTTGGGCAGGGTGGCCGGGGCCTTCATGTGCACCAGCACCTGCGTTCCCGTATTGCTGTCAAATATGAAAGGCTGGCCATTTCTCGCCGTGCTGAGGTCAACGGCGATCGCGGTGATAGACGCTTTATTCGCCGGTTGTGTGGTGCTCCACGTATCGGTGTCCGAAAGGCTGGCCTTGGTGAGGGGGGGTGTGCTGTACCTGAGCCCGGTTCTTGTAGAGTAGTATACCCTCGGCCTGATACCTGTCTGTTCCGCGTAATTCAGCGTGATATCGTCGAACCGCCCTTTCCAGCCTTGCTCGGTGCTGTGTTCGTCTACATTTCGGGTGTCTTCCAGTATATCGAACAACACCACGTCTCTCATTCTTGTGCCGGCGACAGTGCCCACCCTGAGCTGGTAGGTGTAATCGCCGTTTGGCCTTGTTGTATCTTCTTCTTTAAATGGGGTCAGCGGGCCTTGCGCGTCGGAGCGCACTTTTTTATCGAGGCCGGAAGCGGAGGCCACCGGCACATTGATAGACACCGGCGCACTCATATATTGCGTGTCGCGTATTGCGTTCACGCCGTTTCCGCGCACGTCGTTAAATATATTCCGGCCGCTCGGGTCTTTAACGGCATTATGCGGGGCCACGTCGCCGTTATCGACGTAACCGCCGCCCAGAAGCGGGTTTTCTTCCGCCACCTGGTAAGACGCCAGGTTCACGCCGTTTCTTCCGTAAGGCACGTGATCCCACGGCGTGGACGCGGAGAACATCACGGTGTACCCCGTGTTGAAAGAAGGGGCGGCGCCCGGCCACACAAAGGCGATCGTTCCATCCGCAACGACTGCGGGGCGGGCATAAGTACTTGTGAACGGTTTGGTATAGTTTTGCCCGGGGGTGTTGGATTTCACGGTGAACACCACCATTTGCCGCCCGCTGTCCTTGTAGTCATTGATTGTTCGGACGGAAACGGTTGCCGCGGCGTTGCCGTGCACATCGTAAGCGGTCGTCGGTAAAGCGGCGTTATAAAAGGATCCTAAGGGGAGCAGGTCATAAAACACCGCTTCGTCGCGTGCCGGCGGCTTCCAGCCGGTGGCGATCAACTCAGTCAGGTTGCCCGAGTCTAGGCCTGCGTAAAACTCGGCTCCATGCAGTGCGTACGGTATGTTTACCCTGCTGTTCGCGGGGTCGTTTACCGGCGCGCCGGCTACCTTGAGCGCGTTGCTGCCGCCCGCAAGGTCGCTGAGTGTTGCCGCGGCTGTGCCACGGTTTACACGCGCGCCGTAGTCGCGTATATCGTCGCGCTCCAGGTTCTCGTTCACACCTTGTATGGCGCTGAAGCTATAGCTGGGCGGCGGCGGTGTGATGTTGGTTCCGGCCTGGTCCGTCACGTTGTAGTAGGCAAAATTTTGCAGGCGCAGGCGCTTTCCGCTGTTGGCCGGGTTGCTGGCAAGCCACGTCCTTAGTGTGGGCGAGCTGGCCTTTAAGGTCGCGGTCAGGTCGAGGCGGACATACAGGTAATCCTCGCCGTTCGTATAGCGCGCCCTTACGCGGGTGGTGTTGGCGGGCAAGTCGAAACCTAAGTTGGTACTCGACGCGCCGCCGTTACTGTTGCTGTATTGAAGCTCGCCCGCGTTTGCCTGGCCCACATCCGTCCAGGCGCCGTTCGCAAAGGCCTGCACGGTGATAAGCGGGCCGTTTTTCCCCTGCGAATAGTAGATGGGCCTGCCGCTTTGCCGGTCGATCCGGTTGGCGGCGCCCCTAAGCTGCACGCTCGTGTATGAGTAGTCGGCCGCCGTCATGCGCAACCATGGATCGGTGGACGCGTTATTGCCGTCTACTATTCTCCAGTTGACAAAATCATCCGTTACTTCGCCGCTGTACCTTGCGCCGGCCGGCGCCGTCACATTCGTGCCGTTATAAAGGTTTACCCCGTTATCTACAGACCAGGATACATTCACGTCCTTGTTGTTTCTGAGCAGGGCCAGCTTGGAAGCGTGGTCGTATTCGCCGCTGAACCAGTAGTCTTC
>DOMW01000020.1:0-1943 GCA_003510345.1 Clostridiales bacterium
CTCAGGCAGCATGGGTATTTTGATTTTTGTTAGCGTCTGCGTGAAAGCAGTAGGATAGATTTATAGTTTTTGGGAGGTATGTATGGATTTTTGGGGGATCGCGATGCTTTTGGGCGGGCTCGGGCTTTTCTTGTTTGGTATGAAGCTGATGAGCGACGGCCTGGAGGGCATGGCGGGCGATAAACTGCGCGATAGCCTGGAGGCGTTTACGAAAAACCGTTTTTCGGCGGTGGGCGTGGGCGCGGGCGTGACGGCGGTGATACAGAGCTCTTCCGCTACGACCGTCATGCTGGTCGGTTTTATCAACGCAGGGCTGATGACGCTGACACAAGCGCTTTTTGTGGGAATGGGCGCGAACATCGGCACCACGGTAACCGGGCAGATCGTCGCGTTTAAAATCACGGCGGCCGCGCCGCTCATACTGTTTATCGGCGTGCTCGTCATACTGTTTGCGAAGAAACGCACACTGCGCAGGCTGGGCGAAATCATCGGCGGGCTGGGCATTTTGTTTTTCGGCATGAATGTGATGGGCGAAGCGATGGAACCGCTCAAAACATACGAGCCGTTTATTAATATGCTGGCTTCGTTTGAAGACCCGATGACCGGCCTTCTGGCGGGCGCGGGCGTGACGGCGGTGATCCAAAGCTCTTCGGCGACAATGGGTATTGTGCAGTCGTTCGCCATGCAGGATATCATAACGCTGGATTCGGCGGTATACCTGATACTCGGCCTCAATATCGGCACGTGCATCACGGCGATACTGGCCAGCCTGGGCGGCACAAAAACCGCCAAGCGCATGGCGTTCGCGCTGCTGTCCTTCAATGTAATCGGCGCGGCCATTTTTATGATATTATTGCAGTTTTTGCCCATTGTAGACTGGGTGAAGTCGTGGTCGCCAAACGATGCTGTGCGGCAGCTCGCCAATTTCCATACGTTCTTCAATGTGGTGACGACGGCGCTGTTTATGGGTATTCCATGGGTGCTTGTGAAGATATCGCAATTGATTGTGCGCGGGGAAGATAAGAAGCTGGAGGGGCGGAAGCTGGAGTTCCTTACTTCGCCGCCCGCAGATAGCCCGATGCTGACCGTCGGCCTGGCGATAAAAGAGACGGAGCGAATGCTCAGGATATCGGCAACAAATTTCAACGACGCGGTGGACAGTTTTCTTTTAAAGGATGAGAAACTGGCGAATGAGGTGTTCGACACCGAAAAAACGGTGAATTATTTAAACCATGAAATCACGGGGGTGCTGGCGGATTTATCGGGCGCGGATATCCCGGAAGGCGATATGGGCATGGTGACGGAGCTGCTGCATTCGCTGATGAATATTGAAAGGATATCGGATATCGCGGAGAATATCGCCGAGATGACGGTACACCGCATCGATAAAAAAATAAAGATAGGCAAAAAAGCGGAAGATGATTTGCGGGAAATGCAGGGCAAGGTAAACGAAGCGCTTTTGTGCGCGCAAAATGCGCTGGTAGGGCGCGACGTCGCGAGCGCGTGGCGCGCCATTGAGATCGAAGACGAAGTGGACGTGCTGGAGAAAAAGGTTAAAAAGAGCCACGTGAAGCGGCTCAAGCGGGGTGAATGCACCCCGGCGGCGAGCACCATTTTTACCGACGTCGTGACGATGATCGAGCGGGAGGCGGATCACGCCGCGAATATAGCTTCCATGCTTGTCCGCGACGATTTGAAAGAGGAGATATGGGACGAACCTTAAAATCAACTTGATTCACTTGCACATTGCGCGCTGTTTAGGTAGAATGGATACTGTCGGGGTTATTTTATAGTGTATTAGGAAAAAGGAGAGTTGGGCTGATGAAAAAAACGATAGAAGATATTGCTGTAGACGGAAAAAAAGTGCTTGTGCGCGTGGATTTCAATGTACCGCTGAACGATAAGGGGGAAATTACAGACGAGACGCGCATCAAAGCGGCGCT
>DOMW01000020.1:2011-3415 GCA_003510345.1 Clostridiales bacterium
GCGGCGCGGCTGGATCAACTGCTTAATACAAAAGTGACGTTCGCGAAGGATTGCATCGGGCCGGAGGCGCAGTCGGCGGTAGACGCGATGGAAAACGGGCAGGTAGTGCTGCTGGAGAACCTTAGGTTCCACAAAGAGGAGACGGCGAACGACCCTGAATTTGCCAAACAACTTGCCGGCCTTGCCGACCTTTATGTGAACGACGCGTTTGGCAGCGCGCACCGCGCGCACGCTTCCACCGAAGGCGTGACAAAATACCTGCCGGCTGTGGCAGGTTACCTCATCGGCAAGGAGCTTGACGTGATGGGCAAGGCGCTGGCCGACCCGGAGCGCCCGTTCATTGCCATTCTGGGCGGCGCGAAAGTATCGGATAAAATCGGAGTGATAGAAAACCTTTTGAGCAAGGTGGATACGCTGATCATAGGCGGCGGCATGGCAAACACGTTTATTAAGGCGGAAGGCTATGAGATAGGCAATTCGCTTGTGGATAACGAACGCCTGGATCTTGCGCGCGACCTGATGGAGCAGGCAAGGAAAAAGGGCATCAAAATCATGCTGCCTTCGGACTTTGTTGTGGCGAAGGAGGTTAAGGCGGGCGTGCCCACGCGGACGGTCGCTGTGGATGATATCCCGGCGGACAGCATGGCGCTTGATATCGGCCCCAGCTCGCGCATCATTTTCGCGAATGAAGTGAAGGGCGCGAAGACGGTCATCTGGAACGGCCCGATGGGCGTCGCCGAGATCCCCGAGTTCGCGGGCGGCACAAAATCTGTCGCGGCGGCGCTTTCGGAGACAAGCGCGACGACGATCATTGGCGGCGGAGACAGCGCCGCCGCGGTGAAGAAACTGGGATTCGCCGATAAAATGACGCATATCTCCACGGGCGGCGGCGCGTCGCTTGAGTTTTTGGAAGGCAAGGAGCTGCCGGGCGTCGCCGCGCTGAACGACAAATAGTGCTTGCTAAGGCGTCCGCCGCGCGGCAGTGCGGCGGACTATTCCATTAATGAGGAGCAGATAAGAGGAGCAAAACATGAGAAAACCAATCATTGCGGGGAACTGGAAAATGAATAAAACGCCGGATGAAGCGATAAAGCTGATCGGCGAGCTGATACCGCTTGTGAAAGGGGCGGCGTGTGAGGTCGTGGTGTGCCCGCCTTACGCCTGCCTTGCGGCCGCGGCAAAGGCGGTTGCCGGCACAAATATCGGGTTGGGCGCGCAGAATATGGATTACCACGACAGCGGGGCGTATACCGGCGAAGTGTCGGCGGATATGTTGCTTTCATTGGGCGCGGCATACGTCATCATCGGCCATTCGGAGCGCAGGCAATACTACGCGGAGACAGACGAATCGGTGAACCGTAAAACAAAAAAAGCGCTGGAAAAGGGCCTTACGCCCATCGTATG
>DOMW01000266.1 GCA_003510345.1 Clostridiales bacterium
TCCCACACCGCCCGGACGTTTGGGTCTGGATTTTCCCGCGCCGCGTCTATCGCAAGTTGAATGCCCCGGCGCGCCTCTTCCGGTGTGCAGCCTTTGTTGTTCGCAATTTGTTGCAAGGCTTCCGTTATTTCTTTTTGATTCATAGCGTACCCCTCCTGCTGTTTTTGGAAAGGGGACTCGCCCACCCAAATACAAAAAACGCGCTAAGAGGCGGCGCTTTCGCGCTTTTCCCTCTTGCGCGCTTATGATGCGCTTGAACAATCCAGACCACTGCGGTATAATTGTATCGCGTGGTGTCTTTGGATTGTGAGGGGTGATGTTTCCACCTCAGAGCAGGGCTGGCGTGTGCTAGCACGCTAGCCTGCCACGTTATGTCATATTGTCGGGGTAAATCCCCTTATTTGTTATTGTACAGTTTATTGCAATCGAATGTCAAGGGCGCAGATGAAGCAGGAGTGGCTATTTGCGTGGATTAAGAGTATTAGTGTCATTGATGGCACAGATTTTGTCGCGCCGAACGGGGAAAAATAGAGGAAGTGGAGAGGCGCCCGGCGGGGCAAGCATGTATCAAATGGCACGCCGCCGTAAGTGGAACAGGGAAAATCAGCGCACCTGATATACAAACATATTCCCTTGCCGGCAAAACCCAAGGCTTTCATATAGAAACCGGCCTTCCCGGGAAGCGGAGACCCGCAATGTTGTAACGCCCCTGCGCTTCGCCTCCTCGAAAACCTTGCGCAGCAACGCGGACGCAATGCCCTTTCTGCGGTAGCCTTCGCGCGTGTATACGCTTGCCACTTCGCCGATATGCCCCGTTTCAAGCTGGTAATACGGTGGGATCTGATAGAACGTAACGCCGCTTACCGCCACGATTTCATCACCCAGCAGCGCAACCCACGAAAGATAGGTGCCGTCCTTTAAATGCGCGCGGAAAAAACCCCGCAGGCTATTGGAAATATCACGGCCGTCCTCCGCGCCCTCTTGTTTTAGCTGGGCTTTCCGCAAGGAAACCAGCGCGTCGATATCTGGTATCCCGGCTTTTCTGATAAGAATATTCTCCATGATCCCCCTTTCCGCGGCCTTTACCGCAATACGCGGTCTATTTCTTCGCGCCGCGGCAGGGCAGGCGCCGTGCCAAATTTCTGTACCGCGAGCGAGGCGGCGGCGTTGCCAAACGCCGCCGCGGCGAAAAGTTCTTTCCCTTCCGCAAGCGCCGCCGTAAGCGCGCCGGAAAAAGCGTCGCCCGCACCCGTCGTATCGTCCGCCTTTACGGGATAAGCGGGGATCATTTTGGCAGCGCTGCCATCGCTTACAAAGGCCCCCATGCCGCCCATGGTGATTACGACCCCGCCCACGCCCCATTTGTGCATGATAGCGGCGGCCTGCTTCGCGCTTTCTTCCCCTGTTACGGGAACCCCCGTGATCGCCTGCGCCTCCGTTTCATTAGGCGTCAGCACATCCGCCATACTGAGTATTTCGAGTATCTCCTTATTAAGGCCACGGGCGGGCGCCGGGTTCAGCACAATCTTCACACCGGCGGCTTTTGCAATGCCCATCACGCTTGCAAGCGCGTCCATATTCACTTCAAACTGCGCCAGCAGGAAACCGGCGCTTTTTACCGTTTGCCGGATAGTAGCGATATCTTCCTCCGTAATATTTATACACGCGCCGGGCGCCACAACTATCTGGTTCTGCCCGCTTTGCGCGTCCACGCAGATAAGCGCAACACCCGTGCTTTTTTCATTGTCAAGCAACACAAAGCCCGTATCGATACCCTCGCCCCGGTAGAAAGCGAGTGCCGCTTCGCCAAATGGGTCCCGCCCTAGTTTGGTGATCAGCGTAACGTCCGCGCCCGCCCTGTGCGCGGCGACGGCCTGGTTCGACCCCTTGCCGCCCGGCCCCATCGCAAAAGAATCCGCAAACACTGTCTCCCCCGCAGTTGGCAGGCGGCCCGCCGTGCCCGTAAGGTCGGTCACATAACTTCCAAACATCACGATTTTCTGTTGCATATACGGTTCCCCCCTGTGCCTGCCTATGTATTGATCAAATGTTTTTCGCCATTGTATCCGCTTCCTGTACGGCGGTAAACCCCGCGTGCTGCCAAAAGCGTTTCCCTACGTCGTTTTCATCCAATATAAAAACGGCGCATTTCATAATCCCCAGTGATTTTTGCTTGCCGATTGCCAGACGGACAAGCTCGGCCGCGATGCCCCTGCGCCGATACGCCGGGCAGACGGCTAAGTGGTAAAGGAACGCCCTGCGCCCGTCATTGCCGCACAGAACCGTTCCAACAACGCGGCCATCCGCTTTGCACAAAAAGCTCTGCCCCGGATTTCGCAACAGGTATGCGTCGATGCACTCCCGTTCGTCCGCTTCACTCAAACTCACTTCAGGGATGGAACGCCAGAGGGCATAGATTTCCTCATACTCGGCCATTCGCATCTTGTCATAAATATATTCCATCGCAACCTCACAAAATCCAGCATGACGCAGTATTATTGTGCATCTAACAGCTCCGCCAAACAGGCCCATTCCCGGCTGCAATGCCCTTCCAACGCCGCAAAGAACGACCGGTTGAAGAAGAGCTTGAGAAATGGGTCGATCATGGCACCTATTCCCCGCCAACCGATTCTTACCTCATGCCGCAGCGCCAACCCGCCCGCCGTGCCGGAAAAGGTGATATCCAGATACCCCGGCAGGTTAAGGCCAAATTTACGCATTTGATAGACGATTCTGTTGGGATGGTCGGCCACCGTTACCTTTGCGAAGAAAGCCAGGCGGTGTTTGGCTGTGCCCAGTATTTCATCGTAGTATATCAAATCGCCCAGCGGGGTTTCGTCGCTTTTTTTAATAATATGAAACTTGTAATGCTCACCGGGCAGCCATTTTTGATAAACGTCGTCCGCCGGGTTTACCATAAAACTGTAAAACCCCTCGGCATTTGCGTTTGGAATGTTTAATTCAACCACATGGCAAATCAAAGAAATCACGCTCCTATCCTTGTATGCTTAAGCGCCGCCGTTGTTCGGGCCACACCCGGCTGTTTTATCCGGCGTTGGTTTTTATGTAGTTTGATTTTACCATACTTTCGCGGCGCGGGAAACAGCAAGAGGCGCAGCGGTTACCCAAGGGGTATCCGCATGTGTTGGTTTCAGGGCAGATTTTGTCTATTGGTTTTTTGGGCAAACGGAATACGGCAGGGAAAGTATCGAAACCACCACAGCCTGCGGCATAATTTATCTTGCGCCCTGCTTTTTCTGTGGTATAATATTCCAATGAAAAAGTCATTCTTCTTTGTGATTGCACTATGCGCCACTTTTCTGTTGGTTGCGTGCGGCGCGCCGGTGGTGCAGGAACCACTGCCCACAGCGACACCTCAAAATGAAACTGTCTCCACGGTGCAAGCGTCGGTTGCGCCCATACCAAGTGTTTCGCCTTTGCCAACGCCAACTGAGGCGGCAACGCCTGAAAGCACTCCCACGCCTGCCCCAACCCCTACGCCGGAGCCAGCTTACAGCGCTATCCCTTTGCCCGAAGAAATGCGTGCCATGTGGATTTCTTTTATTGAATGGCAGCAGATTGATATTTCCACCGAAGAATCTATGCGCGCCGCCGCAAACCGGATATTTGGCCACTGCGCGCAGCTGGGCATAAATACGGTCATCGTAGCGGTGCATGCGTTTAACGACGCGCTTTACGAGAGCGAATATTTCCCCTGGAGCCATTTGATAAGCGGGCAGCAGGGAGAAGAAGCCGCCTACGACCCGCTTGCTGTTTTGCTTTCCGAAGCGCACGCGTTTGGCCTCAGGGTGGAAGCATGGGTAAACCCGTATCGCGTACAGCACCCCGAGCACGGCCCGGAAACACTTTCGGAAGACAACCCGGCTGTCCAAAACCCCTCGTGGATACGAGAACAGGGCGGGTTGTGGCTAGACCCAGGCCTGCCCGAAGTACGCGGGCTTGTAACGGCCTGCGTGACTGAGCTTGTAGAACGCTACGAAGTGGACGGCATTCATTTCGATGATTATTTCTACCCGGAAGGCGCCACGGAGGCGTTTGACACGGAAACATACGCTACGTATGGCGGTGAAATGGAGCTGGCCGACTGGCGGCGGCAGAATGTAAACGAGATGATACATGGCGTGTATACCGCGGTCAAAGCGGCTAACCAGTCTGTTTCGTTTGGTGTAAGCCCGCAGGGCAACAACCAGAACAACTATAACCAGCAGTATTGCGATATCAATCTTTGGATGGCGGAGCCGGGTTATGCCGACTACATAATGCCTCAGCTTTATTGGGGGTTTCAGTACACCTCGCCAACCAGCGGAGACATGGCCGCGTTCCCCAATAAATTGGTGGAATGGAGCGGCTATCCGCGGCACGAAAGTGTGCGGCTTTACGCGGGGCTGGGCGCTTACCGTATCGGGGAAGGCGACGGCAGCCCCGGCACGGCGGAGGAGTGGAAGAGCGGGCACAACATTGCGGATATGGTGCGGCTGCTGCGCCAAACCGACGGTTTTAGCGGGTTCGCGCTGTTCCACTACGTAAGCCTGTTTCCCCTTTCCGTATCCGACCCGTATTATGCGCTTGCCGCAAGCGAAACGGCCGCTCTGGCGGCGGAAATAGCCGAGCCTGCCACCGTGGGCGATGGACAGGATTCGTAGGCGGGGACATAGAACCATGAAGAAAACGGAATAGTATGCGGGTCACGGCTATTCAACAAGGCTGGTCTATGCCCCGGTTAGGCATGCCCGCCCAAATACAAACCCGCATTTATATTGTGCAAATATCTTTTGTTTGCTTTTGGGTATTCCTATGTGGTCAAGGAGCCTGCGGCGC
>DOMW01000057.1:0-371 GCA_003510345.1 Clostridiales bacterium
GGTTAATCTGTCCCTGCTTCTCCCTGAAAAGCCCTGAATTACAGCACTTTTGGCGGTCAGACCATTTTTATACCATAATTACGCAGGAATTATGGTATAACATTGTATTATATGTATCAATACTGTTTTATTGATTGAGTAATGGGGCGAATGCGGCGCATATGTCAAAATAGGCGCTAACCTCATATCGCCCACAGCGGCATGATTTTGTGCCTGTCGGTTAGCGGAAGCAAATCTTGCGCAAGTGACAGAACGCCGCCCTCGCCAACTGTAATATTATTTATTCCGTCCAGCATCGAAAAATGCCGGATATCTTTGGGCGTTGGGTTCGAGTGCTGCTTGATTTCCAATGGAAACAGCGTGTTATCCTG
>DOMW01000057.1:511-19518 GCA_003510345.1 Clostridiales bacterium
GCAAGGCCCGTATCAAGAAAATAGAGCTTGGGTGTTTTGACCGTCCGTTTAATCGCGTTATTGGAATAAGGCTTCAATAAGTAAATGATGCCGCTCGTCCGCAGTATGGAAAGCCAGCGTTTCGCCGTCGGTTCGCTGATACCTACATCTCTTGAAATGGACGCCAGGTTGAGAAGCTGCCCGGTCATCGCGGCGCAGACGGTCATGAATTTCAGGAATTCCCCTTCATCGGCTACCTGCGTGAGTTTGCGAACATCTCTTTCCATATAGGTCTTTACATAGTCGGAATAAAAATTCTGCCAACTGAACGCCGGTTGTACAAATAATTCGGGCATACAACCGCGATGGATAATCTGCCATACTTCGGTAATCGTCAAATTGATTTTGGATTTCTTACGCCGCATAAGATAATCTAACGTGGGCAAAAACGGTTCCTTCCAGCTTTCGTTTCTCATTTCCCGCAGCGACAATCCTAAAAGTTCCAGAATACCCGCGCGTCCCGCCAGACTTTCGGTTACATTTTTCATAAGTTCAAAGCTCTGTGAACCCGTCAAGAAATAGTCCCCTTTTTGCCGGCTTTTATCCAATGACATCTTGATATAGGGAAACAGTTGCGGCGCGTATTGCACTTCGTCAATGAATACGGGCGGGGGATTCAACTGCAAAAAGGCCGCCGGTTCCTCAACCGCGCGAGTGCGGACGGATAAATCGTCAAACGTTACACGGGCAATATCGGGCTTGATATTTTCGACCAGTGTTGTCTTTCCCACCTGCCTCGCGCCGGTGACGATTATGGCGCCTTTCTCTTTTGCGCGTTCCAGAACCGCTGATTCTATGTGACGTTTGATGTACATGAAGAACTACCTCTGTTATGAAAATCTAATATATGATGTTATTATATCATAAGTTTTGCGGTTTTCAAGTATTATCCTTGTTATGATTTGTTCGGTTTGGATATCGTACATTATCGTGGCAAGGTTTATTTCTGCCGCTTCTGCCAAGATTTTTGATTTTTCAGTCGCATTCCTGACCGTATTTTTGAGCAGGTGTTCTTTGGTAACGGCGGTGTCTTTGACTGTGAAACGGATTTTATGCATCGGCCTTTTCGGGCGGACACAAGCGCTTTAGGTTATCCCGCCGAATAAAAACAAAATTCAAAAGCAGCGTCAGCCCTTCCGTGACGGGCGCGACCAGCCATACACCTGTCATGCCAAGCAGCGGCGGGAATAGGAAGATGCATATCAATAAAATAACCAATCCGCGCGCGCATGAAATGACAGCAGATTCCATTGCCTTTCCAATAGAGGTGAAGTAAAATGACGTAATGACATTGATGCCGGAAAACAGAAACGAGAGGCCGAAGACGGCGACGCCTAAACGTACCATTTGCGCGACGGCGTCGTTTTGCACAAAGAGACCGCCGTACCACCCGGCGCCCGCCAGCACCAGCCCAAACACCGCCGCGCCCGCAATCAGTACCATACGCATGGCGTCGCAATCGACCGCGCGGTAGATGTCGAAACCGTACCGCTCGTCAATTACATGGCCGCTTTGTGGAAGCCATACGTTGAATATGCTCTGGTAGGCGGCGTATATCTGGTGAACCGGCCCTTTGAAATGATACACCGCGAATTTGCTGCCCTGTAGGGTGCAAGTGTTTTTTAAGCCGCAATTTGGCGGGACGGTCATATAAATGTCATACAGGCATTCGTCCGTATCTGTGATGGACGGGTCGTCGTATGTGCGCTCAAAGAACAATGTTTGCCCGGTGATATACGCGCCGTACTTCTCCTGAAATATGCCCCAATGTTGAGACAGGCTGCCGTAACTGCCCTTGTGGCGGTGATAGACGACGTGAAAGTCGTTTAGAATTTCTATGGAAATCTTTTTATCGCAAGCCGCGAAGCTATCCAGCGATACGTCTGCGCTTGTGAAAACGGGATTGGAAAGAGACTTTGACGCAATATTACGGCGGAATTCCATAGGCGATATATGCTGCTGCGCGGAGGCTGACTTACGGTATGTAAAGCGCTGTGCACAGATTGCTTCAGCACAATAGTTTTGAAACACCATATAAGGCAAGCTGCCAGCGGGCTGGGATTGACATGCAATCTTGGCTCGACTGGCAGAGTGGGTTTCTAGTACACTGCGTCAATTAAATATATGGATATAATCTGTGCAGCTTAATGCGGGCATAATCAGTGGTGAATTGCCAGTTCACGGGAACAGCTGTATTGTTGCGGGCGATGTTCCATGCATTCAGTTCACCGGCAAGTGTCTCCATATCAGGAATACGTCGGCCTCAGCATTGTGAAGTCATGGTGCTTAGTTCAATCTCAGCGATGTTTAGCCAACTCTCATGCTTAGGGGCAAGGTGCCTCAAATCCTATATGGTCTGGAAAGCCATCCGTGGTGAGGGAAAATTGGGCAACACGTATAAAAGATTGTGAGTCATGTCAGAATTCTACGCTAAGCGCTTGCCATATCCGGGTTGTTCGGCTATACTAAAATAGTATTTTTGAATAGACGGAGATGGTGATATGTACATAACTCGCGCGATGGAGCAATCTATACGCAAAATATCCGACACGTTTCCCGTATTGCTGGTGACAGGTCCGAGGCAGGTGGGGAAGACGACGCTGCTGAAGCATCTCGCTGAACCCGGGCGTAAATATGTGACGCTGGACGACCCGGATGTGCGCCTTATGGCAAAAACAGACCCCGCGCTGTTTATGCAGCGGTATACACCACCGCTGCTTATAGACGAAATACAGTATGCCCCGGAGCTGTTGCCATATATCAAAATGAGCGTGTATGAAAACCGTGTCAACGGAGATTACTGGCTCACAGGTTCGCAAATGTTCCACATGATGAAAAACGCCAGCGAGTCACTCGCCGGCCGCGTGGGGATTGTCAACCTGTTGGGACTGTCGCAAAGCGAAATCGCGGGCGTTGCTTCCGAGGCGTTCACGACGGATAAGGACAGGCTGCTGAAACGGCTTGGCGTTGTGCCGAAGATGGGACTGACGGACGTTTATACGCGCATATTCACCGGCCCGATGCCCGCGATGTACAATGAAAATTCGCCCGGGCATGCGGATTTTTACCGCTCGTACATCAACACATATTTGCAGCGCGATATTCGCGATTTAACCCAGGTTGCGGATGAGATGGCTTTTTTAAACTTTATGACGGTTGTGGCGGCGCGGACGTCGAGGATGATTCAATATGAGGAAATCGCGCGGGAGGTAGGCGTTTCCGCGCCTACAGTAAAGAATTGGCTTTCCATACTGGTATCCGGCGGCATTGTCGCGCTCGTTCAGCCATACCACAACAATGTATTAAAACGGGTTGTAAAAGCGCCGCTGCTCCATTTTCTGGATACGGGCCTGTGCGCGTTCCTCTTGAAGTGGGACAACGCCGAGACACTGGAACGCGGCGCCGCGTCGGGCGCGTTCTTCGAGAGCTATGTCTTTTCAGAGATTTACAAAAGCTACCTGAATGCCGGACGGACGCCGTCCATCTATTATTACCGTGACCGCGACCAAAAGGAAATTGACCTGTTAATCTATGAAAACGGTACGCTGTACCCTGTTGAAATCAAGAAGACGGCATCGCCCAATGCGGACGCCATTAAGAACTTCAAAGTGCTGACGCCCGTAACCGAGCCGGAACGGTTCGGCGCGCTGGAACAATTGAAGATTGAAATAGGGACGGGTGCGGTTGTGTGCATGGCAAACGACCTGTTGCCGATTGACCGGAAGAATTGGGGCGTACCGGTGTGGCTGGTGTGAGTTGGATAATGCTACTCCACCGTCACCTTAAAGCGGCATTTATCCGCACCGCCCAAAACGGTTTCAATTGTGTCTACAGTTATGTGCTTGTCCGTTAGCAAGTCGCCCAGAATATATAACTTGTAACATTGCAGTGAATGTATCTAAATACTTTTTGCCATTGTTTCCGCTTCCTGAACAGCGGTAAATCCCACGCGACTCCAAAAGCTTTTTCCTGTGTCATTTTCATTCAATATAAACACGGCGCACTTATCCATGCCAAGCAATTTTTGTTTGTTAATTGCCAGGCGGACAAGTTCTGTCGCGATGCCCCTGCGCCGATACGCCGGCGATACGGCTAAATGGTAAATGAATGCCCTGCGTCCGTCATTGCCGCACAAGACTGTTGCGACGACGCGGCCATCCGCTTTGCAGACAAAGCTCTGACCCGGATTGCGCGACAGATACGCCCCAATACGTTCCTTTTCGTCCGCTTTGCTCAATCTGACTTCGGGAATGGAACGCCAGAGCGCGTATAGTTCCTCATATTCGGTTATACGCATTTCGCTGTAGGTAATCCCCACTTGCACCCTCGCAAAAGATATAAGTATAGAATTTACGGCTTCGCGCCGTTGCCCGCAGCCGGTTCGTCCGGCGGCGTTTTGATAATCATGTTACCGTTGGCATCTGGCCAGTAGTTTGTGCGGCCCATTAAGTAATCCAGAGACACGTCAAGATGGTCAGCAATTTTTATGGTAGTTTCGTGGTTGGGTTCTCGTTTACCATACTCGTACATTTGATAGGCTTGCTCTACCATACCCAGATACTCCGCCATCGATTTTTGGGTAAAGCCTTTTGCTTTACGAAGCTCTTTTAGTCTTTCTGGAAATGTAGGCATAGAACACTCCTAAAAAATAATAAAAATATTTTTGAAAAACCCTTGACACAATCATATCGATTGTGTATAATGAGGTCAACACAATCAAAACGATTGTAAATCAAATTGATTGTGACACATAAACAGTAGCACACGTGACAGCCTGAGTCAAGGACGATACGGGAATGCCACGCGGAGTTGAAGCGTCTTGACCCGAATACGTGTGTTACGGAACACGCAATCAGAGGTATGGTGAATCGCGGCGACATTCCCACCATCGACGTGGGTACCAAGGTGCTCATCAACTTCGATGTGTTCTTGGAAACATTGACGAGGTTGAGTACCGGCGAGGGCGGCAACAATGCACAAGGCCCGGGCGGCATTATGCCCATCCCCGAAAACCTGCCTAAATACCGTGGAAGGAGGGCCGGATAATGGCGTCGGTTAAGAAAAAGAGTAACGGGTCATATCTTATCCGGGTCTTCCGAGGTTATGGCGCGGACGGAAAACAGAATGAGTTTTCAAAAATCTTTGTGCCGCCGGAAGGTATGTCGGACGTGAAAATCCAAAAGGCTCTTGCCAAGGCCGCTGTTGATTTTGAGCGGGAAGTCAAGGATACGCTTATTAATGTGGGCGACCTGCGGCTGAAAGAACTGATTGAATTATGGTTCAAGGAGCAGAATCAACCTGTTATCACCAAGGGGAAGAAGGTCAAGAAGACGACGCTGTCCGGGTATAAGGGGCTTACTTATTGGATATACACGTTGTTGGGGCACATACGCGTCAAAAAAATGGGCATAGAGCATTTGGATGCGTTTTATGTGCAACTACAGCAGCCGGGTATAAGGCGCGATAGCAAGTATCGGCCTATTGTGAACCTGGGCGCGTTATTGGATAACAAGAAGCTGTCTCGTAAAAAAGCCGCCGGGACGATAGGCATATCGGAACGTACGATATACGCGCTTTTTCCCGCGAAAAGGGCAAAAAGCGCGCCCGGAAACACCATGAGAACCGCCGCGGAAAAGATATGCGGCTTTTTGGGCCAAACGCTGGATGAATTGTTGCGCCCGTGAAAGAAGCAACCGGCCTGGACGACGCGACCATCCACAGGTATCACGAATTCATCGGTACGGTGCTGTCCTGGGCGGTTGAGAAAAACTGGCTGCCCTATAACGTTTGTTACCGCCAGGGGCCGACGGTTGGGCCGCGAAAGGAACATGATTTCTATACGGACGAACAGGTGGACGAGTTTGTGGAATCGCTGAGGGGCGCAGATATACGTTTCATAGTCGTGGCATGCATCGCGTTTTTTATGGGGCTGCGCAGGGCGGAAATTTGCGGTCTGGATATCTATAAGGATATTAATCTGGACAGAGGCTATTTAACCGTGCGGAACAACTATCTGTACACGCATGAAGACGGCTGCTTTCTTGATACGACAAAGACTGCCGCATCCGTGCGAACGCTGATGATTCCACAACCGGTGCAACAGGCGATTCTTGCGTTGAAAGAGTGGAGAAAGCGGCAGAAACAACTACTGGGCGATAGATGGAAGAACAGCAGCCACCTGATTACAACGGAAGAGGGCGCGCCGATACACCCGGATACGGTTTCCTATTGGATGAGGCGGCACAGGAAAAAGTATCATCTGCCATATATTACGCTGCGGGGCGCGCGGCATACGAACGCGACGATACTTATCTATAATCATGTGGACATCGCCAGCGTCGCGAACAATCTGGGGCACGCAAGTATCACCACGACACTGAACCGGTATACGCACGCGATTGTGGAATCGGGGCAAAAGGACATCGCGAATACCATTAACAACCGTTTTGGGAAGAGCGTGGAGTTATTTGAAAGTGAGACGAAAATTATAAGCCATAACGGACCAATAACGGACCAAACCTAAAAAACGGGGCGATACGGCAAAAATGAAAAAGACTCAAACCCGCATGGTTGAGCCTTTATTTATGGCGGAGGGAACAGGATTCGAACCTGCGTGAGCAACGCTCTAACGGTTTTCAAGACCGCCCCGTTATGACCACTTCGGTATCCCTCCGTGTCCATGCAGCCCCTTAAAAAACGGGCAAACATCATGGGCAAACATGGTAGTTATTTAGTTGTAAGTCTACCGCAAAAGCGGCGTAAGTATTAAGCCCACAGCGCGAGTTCCGGCCAGAAAAAGCTGGAAAACACCATCATGGCAAACCCGGCAACCAGATTACCTACAAGCACCACAGGAATCGCTTTTTTAGGCTGAAGGCCCATCATTGCCGCAAGCAGCGACCCCGTATATACGCCTGTCCCGGGCAATGGGATCGCCACAAATATAAACACTCCAAGGTAACCGTATTTTTCAATTTTTCCCTTGTGTTTCTCTACTTTTCCTAAAAGCCAGCCGGCAAATTTGTAAAAAAGCTTCACCCTGCTTACAGCCATACGCTTTATGATGCGCTCTATAAAAAATATGATGAACGGGCAGGGCAGGCACGACCCGATATATGCCAGTAAAAAAGTCGTCCATATGGGGATGCCGAAACCAAACCCCAGCGGTATAGCCGCCTTTAGCTCTAAAATAGGAAGAATTGCCGTGCCAAACACGCTCCAATACTCCCACGTTGGAATCAACGCTTCCGTCATAAACGACCTCCGTCCTTTCTTTTGCGCGTACCCTACCAGAATACACTATCTGTGGTATAATTTCAAGGCGGGAAAAAGTTCTGGCTTTTTCCGCAAAATATCGGAGCGGGAGAGAGTAGATGCGAAAAATATTAGGTATGCTGCGCAAAGCGGACGAGCGTTTCCATATGATAGAAAACGGGGATAACATAGCCGTGGGATATTCGGGCGGAAAAGATTCCTCCCTGCTGCTCTACGCGCTTACGCTCTATAAAAAGTTCAGCAAAAAAGACTATACACTACAGGCGGTCTGCGTCGATCTTGGCTTTGAAAGCTACAATACGGATACTATCAGCGCTTTCACGCAAAGCCTAAACGTGCCGCTTCATATCGTTAAAACCAACATAGCGGAGATCGTGTTCGACATCCGCAAGGAGAAAAATCCCTGCTCGCTCTGCTCCAAAATGCGCAAAGGCGCACTTTATGAAAAAGTGGTGCAGGCGGGCTGTAACAAGGCCGCGTTTGCCCATCACGCGGACGACGCCATTGAAACATTGCTGATGAGTATGATGTACGAGGCGCGGCTTAACACATTTTCCCCGGTAACATGGCTTTCCCGGCGGAATATCACGCTCATCCGGCCATTTGTGCTCGCGCGGGAGGCGGATGTGGAAGCTGCCGTCAAGCGGCAGAACATTCCCATAGCCAAAAACCCCTGCCCGGTAGACTTCACGACAAAGCGCGCGCAAAGCAAGGAGATCATGGCATATCTGGGCGAATGCCATAAGAACGCGCCGGACAATATGCTCCGCGCCCTTGTACAGGCCGACACCTACAACTTGTGGGACGCCGCCGCCGTCGCTTCTCACGGGAAAAATACCCAGTAAAGCTATGCAGGTACGAAACGAGCGCACCCCTACAAAGGGTTTTTGTCATATTCCTTTGCCCGCGACGAATCAAATAATACTAATCCGCAATAGAANNATAAAATGCGATTCAAAAAGGATTTTCCTTTTTGAGTGGCTCAGTATTGAACAACTTGCGCGCGCGTAATGCCCAAAAGCAGTACGCGCTGTGCGCCAAAGGCGCACATTAAAAACCCTGTGGGTTTTTAATTGCGGAATAGTATAAGTGCGCTTTTCGCAAGAGCAGCTTGCACAGCACGCCCATAAAAAACCCGCTCACCGCGCCCGCGGCGGCCAGCACAGGCAGGTAATACGCCGCCTGCGGCGTGGACGTGATAAAAACCGCCACCAGTACCTGCATAAGGTTATGCGTAACGCCCCCCATAACGCTCACCTTTATCACGGAAAGCGCCCTTAGTAGCAAGCACATGACCAGCAAGCTTACCGCGCCGCCCGCGGCGGAAAAAAACAGCATCGTGAGATTCCCGCTGAAAAGCGCCGCAAGCAAGCTTCTCGCGAGCACGATCAGCATGGCATACGGCAAGCCGAGCGTCATGAGCGCGTAAAGCGAGACGATATTCGCCAGCCCCAGCTTGAGCCCGGGCAGAAAAGCGACGGCGGATGAAAGCATAGTATCTGCCAGTGAAAGCGCCAGCGCGACGCCGCACAGCACGGCGGCCAGCACAAACTTTCTTGTTTTGCTATCCCGTGACGGCATCTACACCCGCCCCCCCTTCTATGGTAACGCTCACATGGTTGGGCGCGCACACGATCGCCGCTCCGGTTGAAGAAGCCACGCCCATTCTTTCGCACTGGCGGCCGGGGCAGTTTGCGCAAATGACGCGCGCGCCGCCGTCCTTTATTTGGAGCAGGTTTGTATACGCGCCTTTTATTTCATATTCCGTATCTTTGGAAAGCGGCAGCCTTGCCATAATCTGCCCGTCCATGCGCACAACGGCGGCGCTTCCCCCGCCGCGCGGCAACGTAAAAAACCAGACCAGTATACACGCGGCGACGACTGCCGCTGTGAAAATGACGTCGCTCGGTTTTATCAGTCTATCCTTCAATCCGGTATCCCTCGCCAACCAGCGTAAACGCGTAATCGAAGCCGTCCGTCCTGTATATTTTCTTTTCTTCCGTAACGAAAAGGGCGTCTATCCCGTGTTCCTCCGCATGTTTCATACCCGCTTCCAGCCCCATCACAAACAGCGCCGTGGAATAGATATCGGTCAAAAGGCCATTTTCGTTTATTACGGAAACGGAAACCAGCCCGTTTTGAACCGGATACCCTGTCTTTGGGTCGAGTATGTGGTGGTAATACGTGCCGTCCTGCGTAAACCCCCGCTCGTAGCTGCCGGAGGTAGAGATACACAAATCCGTAAGCTCCACTGTGGCGAGGTAATCCGCCGCGCCGGAAAATGGGTCGCGTATGCCGACCTTCCACGCCGCCCCCGCTTTTTTGCCGCGCGCGTAAACCGAACCGCCTACCGCGATGAGCGCATCCGTTACGCCTTCTTCCGCAAGGTTTGCTTTTATCGCGTCTAAAGCATAGCCCTTTGCCGCGCCGCCGAGGTCTGCCCATGCGCCGCCCGCGTTTGCCGTGTCGCCGTCTATGCGCAGTTTTTCATACCCGGAAGCGGCGAGCAGCTTTTGCAGTTCTTCTTCGGAGGGGACGCGCGGGTTATCCCCGCCGATGCCCCATGCCTCTGCCACCCTTCCCAAAGCCGGGTCATACGCGCCGCCCGTTTGCTCTGCGTAAAAAAGGCAGCTTTCGAGCACCCGCGCGGTGTCCGCCGAGGAAAAAACAACTGTGCCGCCCTCATGGTTCAGGCGGTAAATATCGCTGCCGGGAAGTGTTTTAGACAGGCTGTTTTCCAGCACGCGCACCGTATCGTAATTGCGCGCCAGAATATCGCCGGAAGGCGCGTACACGGTTTGCGAGACGATTGTAGCCATCGCAAACCCTTCCTGCGTTTGCGCCTGCGCGGCACATCCGGTTAAGAGCAGCGCGCAAGCCAGCAGAGCGAAGCATTTCTTTTTCATTTCGTACTGAGCAGCAGCAACACGAGCGCCACCCCTCCAAAGACCGCAAACAGCAGCAGCCGTTTCATTCCAAGTTTCATAGTCACCAGTATAGCACAGATTTTATAGTGTGTCTTTATGCTGTGTGATTGAGTTATCATTGCCCTGTATTATATTACCCATACAGTCAAGTTTATACCCGATTTTCGGCACACGATTACAACGAGGAAAGACAACCGGGACAGACAACGATGAAGTTACCAAAAGGAAATCGACATGAAGAAGACAAATGCAAGCAAGAGACGTTTCCTGGGGATTATGCTCGCCGCTATTATGGTTTTTAGTTTCGCGCCGCAGGCTGTGCTTGCGATGGAAGCTGCCCTTGAACCGGCGGAGGGCGATGTTACGGAAGTTATTAATACAGAGGATACAATAACAGGCGCTATGCCGGATGAGGCGGCGGAAGAGACAGCCGCCCTGGAAGCAGGCACAACCGCTACGGATACGGCTGTGGCTACCCCCGATGTGGCCGCGCCCGAAGCAACCACACCTGACGCGGCAGCGGAAACGCCTGTTCCTGCCGGGGCCGCCGAACAACAGGCGGCGCTTTTTGCGGCGGCGGAACCCATTGCCCCTGCGGAGCCGGACTTCTCGCAGATCGCGGTTTCCGGCTATAACGGCGCTTATGACGGGGTGGAGCATGGCGTTACCGTAACCGGCGTGCCGGATGGTTACACCGTGCAATATGCCCTATCAAGCGCTTCTCCTAGCTATTTCAACACTACACCGCTCACGCAAAAGGCGGTCGGCACAAGGAAAGTTTATGTGCGCGTGGTCGATGTGGGCGCAAACGTCGTTTGGGGCCCGGAAGCGGCTGAAATCACCGTTACCCGGCTTGCAGATGTGACGGTAAGCGGTTTTTCCGGCCCATATGACGGACTGGAGCACGGCCTTACCGTGGCCGGCGTACCCGAAGGCTTCGCGGTGCAATACAGCAAGAACAGTTATTCCGGCTTTACGGCCAACCCGGTTACGCGCACGCAGATCGGTAGTACGCCTGCCTTCGCGCGCGTGGTCGACCCGGCCAACAACAATTATGTTATCTGGGGGCCGCAGGCATATGATATTACCGTGAATATGCCGGACGGCTTTGTGATCCATGATTATACATGCGGCTACGACGGGGCGGCACATTCCGTTTCCGTTTCGGTTCCGGACGGCTTTACAGCGCAATACGCCACATCCTCCGCCGCGTCCGCGAAACAATACGGCGACCCGGCAGAGTACCATTCCGGCCTTACGCAGACATTGGCCGGTACAAAGACCGTGTATGTGCGTGTGCTGGATAAAGACGGCAATATCGCGATGCCGGCGGCTGCCTACAAGGTCACGGTCACACTGCCGGAAGGCTTTGCGGTGCAGGGTTACACTGGCACATACGACGGGCAGGAACACGGCCTTGCCGTAACCGCGCCCGAAGGGTATACCGTCGAGTACAGTACGGAAACAACGGCGGCTTCTTTTACCGATACGCCGGTTACGCGGGCCGAGCCGGGCACGACGGCCGTCTACGTGCGGGCAAAGGACCCGGCGGGCAAATTCATCACGGATTCCACCGGTACGGCGGCAAACCGCTATGCTATCACGATCAATAAAATCGTGTTTAACGTGCAGGTGGCGGATGGAACCTACCTGTACGGCGAGCCGGAACCCGACCTTGCCCCGGCGCTCACAAACCCGGAGATTTTGCCCGAGGGTTATAGCGCGGCGGATATAGAGGCGGCGGTCGGCTATTCTTACGAACCGGATAACCCGGGAAAAGCTAATTCAAAAATGAGGCCGGTCACGTTCACAGTCGACGAAAGCAAACTCCCGCCGCACAGCACGGTGCAGATATACAATCACACGGGGGCGGCGGTCACCGCAGCGAACAAGCATTATATGACCGCGCAGCCCAGGGCGATGGGCATTACCGCAGGCAGCGGCGAATATTTTGAGGATGGAAGCTATACGCTAACCTACGGCGACCCCATCCCGGACGTCGCGGGCAATATTGCGGTTACCGGCATATTGGAAGAGGACATGGACGACGTTCCCTTCAAGACCATTGCGACAGCGCACCCTTACGTTTGGTCGGATACCGGCGCGTTACAATTTGATACGCAGAGCGCGATAGATATAAACGCGTTAAACCCGGAAAACCGCCTTGCTATCGGCGCGTATAGTTATCAGATACACCTGAACAGCCACGGCGACGCGGACGCGAACGGAAACGTCGGCTCCCATTTAAAATACGCCGGGGTCATGTTCAGCTTAAACAATCTTTATATCTACCCGAAAGCTGTCACGGTGACGCCAGACGATGCTACAAAGGTCTATGGCGAACCCGACCCCGCGCTGACCGGTTCGGACAGCGGCCTCGCTTATGAGGACAGCATCGGTTACACGTATTATCGCGAAACAGGCGAGCTGGCGGGAACCTACGCGGTTTACGCGGACAAGCTTGCCTATAACGCGCACAAAAACTACGATTTCTCTTACGCGGCGGGTACGTTTGAGATCACAAAACGTGACCTCACCTTAAACGGTAACAGCGATACGTTTGTGTACAACGGCACGGATCATGCCGTGGGCAGCTACACAGCGGACGGGCTTGCGGAGGGCGACACTGTAAGCGGTGTGCTGTACGAGGCGCGGCGCGCGGAAGTCGGCACATCGGACGGCGCGTTCGACCTTGCGGGCATCGTGATCACAAACGCGGACGGTGCGGACGTCACGGCTTGTTACAACCTGTTTGAAAATCCGGGCCAAATCGAAGTGACCCCTGCGCTGGCCAATCCGACCCCGGCTGACCCGAACCCAGCTGACCCGAATCCGGCTGACCCGAGCCCGGTTGTGCCTGCCGTACAGGCAGATCCGGCTGCACCTGTAGTTCCGGTTGTACCCGTAACGGTAGACCCGGCTGCACCCGCAGTGGTTCCGGCCGCGCCCATAGCCGACGCACCGGCCGACCTTGTCGACACGGCAACCGTGCCAGAGGAGGCACCCGCGCAAACCATGACCATAGAAGACGCCGCTGTGCCCGCCGATTCGGGTAATGTGGAGGGCGCAACGCCTGAAGAACTGACGATCGAGGAGAACGCCGTACCTCTTGATTCCGGCGGCGACGCGCACTGGGCGCTCTTAAACCTGCTGCTTACCATAGGAACGGGCATACTAATGGTCGTGGCGCTGGCCGGCTACTTCACAGGTAAAAAACGCAAGGATGAGGAAGACGAAGCGCACACGCACAGGCTGGACAGAGCAAAAAGTGAACGGCAGGTGAAACGCCGCGGCGTCATAAGGCTGCTTACGGTCATTCCCATGCTCATCGCGGTTATCGTGTTCTTGCTGACGGAAGATATGAGGCTGCCCATGCAAATGACGGACGAATGGACAATATGGATGGCGGCAATCGTGGTCGTACAGGTTTTGATTTTGGCCCTTACAAAGAAAAAACACGAGAAGCCGGAGGACGGCGAAATGAACGGCGTGCAGCCGCAGAATTCTTAGTATAAAAATTCTTAATACAAAAAGGGTGCGGAAAGAAAGCACTGTCATATAAAAGAAAGAGTTGCCGCAAGAGAACGGCGGCTCTTTTTTTGTACGCTAATAGCGCGTACTTAAGGGCGTTCCGGCAGGGGCATCCATGACATTTGTCATATCCATTCATGACATCCTACACTTACACCCCTCCTGCGCAAATGATACAGTAGATACAGAAATCCGGGCAGGTACTATTATATAAAAAATAACTTTTTCAAAAATATACCTTGACAGACGATGTAAGTAGTGATAGGATGTAAATAAAGAATCAAGCTATATATTGTATAAACAGTAACTTGATCTATGATATACATTATTTATAGCCATATACTAACAGGGAAAGGAGAAAAAGCGATGTCCATTACATCAGACCTGATACGAGGACATACGGAAACGATCATACTGGCGCAGCTCTTGAAAAAAGACAGCTATGGGTACGAAATAAACAAAAGTATACAGGAGACGACAAGCGGTGAATATGAGCTGAAAGAAGCCACACTCTACTCCGCTTTCAGAAGGCTGGAATCTACCGGGATGATCGAATCTTATTGGGGGGACGAGACGACCGGCGCGCGCCGCAGGTATTACAAAATAACACCGCTCGGAAAGGCGCTGTATGAACAGAACAAGCAAGAATGGGAAAGAACAAAGCAACTGATAAGCAGCTTGATCTGAATGGATAGAATATCTGAAGGGAGTATGAAATGGAAGAGAGACTGAAAAAATATGTCGATAACCTGTTTGCGGCCGCCCCCAAAACAAAAACGGCGGTGGAACTGCGGCAGGAAATCTATACAAATCTGGTGGAGCGCTACCATGACCTGCTTGCGACAGGCGCGTCGCCGGAAGAAGCATATGAAATCGTGAAAAAAAGTGTGGGCAATGTGGATGAACTGATCAACAGCCTGTACGAACGTACAAAGGAGGATAATGAGGAAATGGAAATCGAAAGAAGAAAAAGAGCAAAATTTAACGCAATGTCGGCGGCGCTCTATATTGCAAGCCCCATATTTGTGATCGCGTTTTCGGCGGCGGGCCTGTGGCTTCCCGGGGTCATACTGCTGCTCGCGTGCATCGCGGCGGCGACCGGCATAAGGATCTATTCCAACACAGTGTACAGCCCCGCTTACGCCAAAATGGACGACACGATGGTGGAAGACTTCAAGGAATGGAAGGCGGAAAACCAGGGCAGGGTAGAGCGGAAGAACATCTATTCAGGCACTATGTGGCTGCTCGTTACCATAGCGTACTTTCTGGTCAGCTTTTTGACCGGCGCATGGTACATTACATGGCTCATTTTCCTGGTGGGCGCGGCGATCGAGCAAATCATCAAGATCCAGCTCAACAAATAACGGAGGCGCGAAATGGGAAAAACAGTAGTAACGGTAATACTCATCGTCATAATTGTCGCGATCGTAGCGGTGATGCTGTGGGGCATGGGCGTATTTGGAAATGTATTTGGATGGGGCAACACATGGTTCGGCGGCGGGAACATGCCCGTGTTTAGCTGCAACGGCGTAACAGTTGGCTTCAACGGCACGCTGCCCAACGCGAACAACGCGGAGAAGGGTACGCAGGTGGAGAAGAATATCTCTGAGGTTCAGGGGGTCACGCTGGATTTCCTGCACGAGAATATCGAAGTGGTTCCCACCGATGGCGACACGGTGCGCATCGAGCAGACGAGCAACCAGACGCTCACCGACGAGGACATCATGCGTTTTGGTATGCTGAATGGCAGGCTGGTTGCGCAGAGCGGCAGATATGGCAAGTTTAATATAGGCATCACGCCGGTCGCGCCGGGAAGCATGATCACGCTGTATATACCGAAAGACAGCAGCCTGCCGGTGGAGCTGGACACGACTTCGGGCCGTATCGCGGTACAGGGCGGCGCGTTTGGGTTCCTCGAAGCGGATTCGACCTCGGGTGAAGTGAACATAGAATCTGTAACGGCGAGTAACGTGGAGCTGGACACCACCTCCGGCCGGGTTACGGTAGCCACGCTGAAAAGCCGGAGCCTTGATGTCAACACATTGTCGGGCAGCATCAACGTATCGGCGGCGGAAATAGAGGGCATGGCGGAATTTGACACGACTTCCGGCTCGGTTGACTTTACGGGCAGCGCCGAGGAGATCGTATCGGATACGCTTTCGGGGGCAACACGCGCCGAGGCAAGCGGGCTTAGGGCGATCAATATCAGCTCGGTAAGCGGTAGCGCCGGCCTGGTGTGCGGGGACACGGCAAACCTGCGGGATATCGATGTCGATACGACGTCCGGCAGCGTGACAATCGAACTGCCCGATAACGAGGGCTTTACGGTGGAATTTGACAGTTTGTCGGGCGATAAGAGCATCCAGTTTGAGATGTTGGACGACACCTATAAAAACGGCGACATCGAGATCAATGTGTCTACGGTATCCGGCGGGCTGGACATTCTTAAGAAATAATTCATAATTTCTTTAGGATTTCGCGCGGTAGAAGGCGGTATCATAGGCGGCATACAGGAAAGAACTCTACGGAATCTATGGAATGCGGCGCAGATGCGCATAAAAAGGAAGGGGTCTTACAAATGAGAGGGAAGTTTACAAAACTGGCAAGTATGCTTGCCTATGCGGTAATGCTGTGCTGCGGGAGCCTGCTCTTGAAAAAGGCAGGAAACAAAGGATTGAAAACAGCGCTGTAATACTAATCTTCAATAAGAAACATGAAAACAGGATGCGGGTATCCGCATCCTGTTTTTACATCGAGAGTGAACATTTTGTGCGTGGAAAAAGAATTATTAATTGGTAGCGTAGGTATTGGTTCGCCATGCGGTACAGACTTCTTATGTTAATGAGTTCATCCTTTCCCGCGCTACGCGCGGGAAAGGTGGTGGTGGGCCGCTCGTCACGCGGGCGGGGAAAAATAGAGGAAATGGAGAGACGCCCGGCGCAAAGGAATCTAGTGCGCTTAACCTTAATGCAAAAACACCACGCACGAATGGGTCACTTTCTGCTAAACCCGCCCCGCTGTCACTGCTTCTTATGCGGAAAATTATGCTGGAAATTCTTGGCGGCCTGCTGCCATTTCCCCTGCAAAAATTCCCGGCCGTCCTCAATTAAATCCCCGCTGAACGGCACAGGGCGCTTGCCGTGCTTCTTTTCATACCGCGCGGCGATCGCTTCCACCGCGCGTGCCACAAACCGCATGATCACGGGCATGAGGGCAATGATGCCGCCGATGATCAGCCATTGGTGCCACTGCAAGGGGGAAATTTCAAAAAAGCCCCGGAACATGGTCATGCATAAAACGAATATACCGAGGGAGGCGGCAAAGATGATCATACGGAACCGGGTAAACGGCATACTCACGCGCCCGACAACCACCATACCCGCCGCCACCGCGAGCACCACGCTCATCGTGGAAATTTCCGCCACTGTATACGGGATGAATGTGGACGCGGCGTTAATAATAAGCACGCTGATGAGCACGCACAACCCGCCCGGCAGCGACCGCGCGAACACATCCACCAAAAAACTGCCCTTTACGCGCGCGTTGTTTGGCTCAAGCGCTAGGAAAAACGCGGGAAACCCTATGGTGACAAAGCTGATCATCGTGAGCTGCAAGGTGGAAAACGGATACCCCCCGGCAAAAAGCACGAGGGAAAACAACGCCAGCAGCACGGAATAGATCGTTTTGGTGATAAAGAGCGTCGCCACGCGGCGGAGGTTGTTTATGACCTTGCGCCCCTGCGCCACCACGCCGGGCATACGGGAAAAGTTGGAATCGAGCAGTACCAGTGTGGAGATATTTTTGGCGGCGGCGCTTCCCGAAGCCATTGCCACGCTGCAATCCGCTTCCTTTAAGGCCAGAACGTCGTTCACGCCGTCGCCCGTCATGGCGACCGTGTGCCCCGCTTCTTTCAGGGCGGCGATCATTTTTTTCTTCTGGTCGGGGGAAACGCGCCCGAATACATTGTAGTTTTTAACCGCCCGCGCGATATCCTCGTCCGTTTTGAGAGCCGCCGCGTCTATAAACTTGTCGGCATGCTTCACGCCCGCGCGCTGCGCGATGTACGAAACCGTTTTGGGGTTATCGCCCGATATGACTTTAATATCCACATCCTGTGAATAAAAATACTCGAGGGTTTCGGGCGCTTCCTTCCTGATGCGGTCGGCAATGCGGATCAGGCACACGGGGTGCGCGTCCTTTGGCACTTCCATTTCCGCCGGGGCGCTTTCACTGTGCGCAAGCACCAGAACCCGGCTGCCTTGGTCGGCGTAAGCGTCGGCAATTTTTTTCAGCCCGGGGAACTGGCCTTCCCTGCCCGCGAACACAAATTCAAACGCGCCCATGATATACGTACCGTCTTCGGCGAAGGATACGCCGCTGTATTTGCGCGCGGAAGAAAACGGGATTTCCTTCACCGCCCCCGCAGGGGCAATACTGCCCGCGTACTCTCGCATGGCGGAGATGGTGGCGTTGTCGTCGCTGATGGCCCCGGCAAGGCGGGCGAGCGCTTTTAAAGCGTCCACGCTTTTATCCACGGGGATCAGTTCTTCCACCTGCATGGCGCCCTCGGTGATCGTGCCCGTTTTATCAAGACACAGCACGTCTACATGCGCGAGCGTCTCTATGCTGTACAGGTCTTGCACCAGCGTCTTTTGATAGGCGAGTATCACGGCGCTCGTCGCGAGCGACATGCTGGCCAGAAGGAACAGCCCCTCGGGGATCATGCCGATCATAGAGGCGACGGTACGGGAAATATTTTCCGCGTATTCCATGCCCAACACCCCTTGCCGCACAAGCATAAGGACGCCGGTAGGCACGACAATGATGCTGACGATACGCAGTATTCTGTTGATCGATAGTTTCAGTTCAGAGGGGCGTTTTTTCGCCGTCTTTGCGTCGGTGGAAATCCTATTGGCATAGCTTTCCTCGCCCACGCGGTCTACCTGCGCCACCGCGCTGCCCGAGATAACGAAGCTGCCCGAATAAAGGAAATCGCCTTCCCGTTTTTTCACCGTGCCCGACTCGCCCGTCAAAAGCGATTCGTTCACCTCGAGGTAACCTTCGCGCACAAGGCAGTCGGCGGCGACCTGATCGCCTGTTTTCAGGCGGATAATATCATCCAGCACCAGCGATTTTGCGCTGATGGATTCTTCTTTGCCATCCCGTATCACCGGCGTGCGCGCCGCCACCAAAAGCGAAAGCTTATCGAGCGTGCGCTTGGAATTGATTTCCTGC
>DOMW01000057.1:19606-23000 GCA_003510345.1 Clostridiales bacterium
TTGAATATCTGCCGGTAGCTTCTGGTCTTGTGGTTATCATATTCATTTGTGGCGCCCTGCGCGGCGCGCTGCGCTACCTGCGCCGCCGTAAGGCCCGTTTTACTGTCCGGGTGGAGCCGTTCTATGCCGGAGGGGGTATCTTCCATCACGGTTCCTTTCAAAACATAATATTTGATACGTTGATTCTACCAGAAAAATAGCTGGTAAACCAGTTTCTGCTTTAAAAAGACAGCAGAAAAGATAAAACTTAAGAAATATTTCATATTTGCTTTTGGGTATTCCTCTATGGTCAAGGAGCCCGTGGCGCATTATATGTCTCCGGCGGNNCTAAAAACTCCCTTAAAGGCGTGCATGCCCCGACACATAGATAACAGATAGTAGTAAGGAAGTATTTCGTGCGAGGCAAACTGGAAGCGGTTTTCAAGCGAGGATTCTCAAGGAGCGCAGCGTCCTTGAGCCGCCGGAGGCATAAAATCATCCCGCAGGGATACCTCGACCCAAAAGGAATGCCCGAAAGACTACCGCAGGATATTTCGGCAGTCCCACGCGTTTTGCCGTGCTTCTATAATGCGAGGAGTATTATAAATGACGGAACGCCTGATGTACCGTCCGACGAACCGATATCTACGCTGCCGATTACCCTAACTCTCTTTTCACCCACAAAATGTCTACTCCCGTTTGGGCCTAACCCATTGTGTTTTACGCTGTTCTTTGGTAGAATAAGGGGCAAATGAAAAACGGAAGGTACACCGGCATGGAACAGGAGCGAAAGCCCGCGGAAGAATTTATCGTGGTGAAGGCAAAAGAGGACGGCGTTAGCGTTATCGGCATGACGCGCGGCCGCGATACAAAGCTGCACCACACCGAGCGGCTTTCCGCGGGAGATGTGCTGGTGGCGCAGTTCACGGAAAACACATCCGCAATCAAAGTGTCCGGCAAAGCGATTGTGCTCACAAAGCACGGGCAGGTTGAAGCGGGGAAAGAATAACGTCTGAGGTAGTAGGATATGGCTAAAAAAAGAATCGGTATTTTAACGAGCGGCGGCGATACGCCGGGTATGAACGCTTGCATTCGTTCGGTGGTTATGGCGGCGGATGCTGCGGGTTTCTCTGTAATGGGGATTACCAAAGGGTATGCCGGGCTGATCGAAGGGCGTGTAGACCGCATCAAAACAGAGGATGTGGACGGCATTGTGAAAAATGGCGGCACCATGCTTAAAACCGCGCGTTGCGAAGAGTTTAAAACGGAAGCGGGGCAGAAGAAGGCGCTTCAGGTCATTAAGGCGTTTGACATCTCTGGCTTGGTAGTCATTGGCGGCGACGGCAGTTTTCAGGGCGCGCGCGTGCTTTCGCACCTAGGTGTGCCTACAATAGGCATTCCAGGGACGATAGATAACGACCTTGCCTACACCGACTACACCATCGGGTTTGACACGGCCGTAAACGGCGTTATGAAGGAGATATCCCGTATACGGGACACGATGGAATCGCACGAGCGCGTGGGTGTTATTGAGGTGATGGGCAATAAATGCGGCGATATCGCGCTGTATGCGGCGCTTGCGGGCGGCGCGGAACACCTCATCATCCCCGAGGTGGAATTTGACGTCGATTATATTTGTGAGAAAATCGTCGCCAGCCGCATCAAAGGGAAAATGACCAGCATCGTGCTTATAGCCGAGGGCGCGGGCAAGGGCGAGGCTGTGGCAAACTACATGCGCGCCAAAGCCAACCTTGATGCCAAAGCGATCGTTTTAGGCTACACGCAGCGCGGCGGCGAACCGACGATGGAAGACCGTTTCCGCGCGACACGCATGGGCATCCATGCCGTAACCCTGCTTGAAAAAGGCGTCGGTAACCGCGTGGTCGGCATTCGCGACAACCATATGCTGGACGAGGACATAGACGAAGCCCTCTCTAAAGAACTGGTGTTCCCGGTCGATCTTTACGACGAATACAAGATTATGTCGGAAAACCAGAAATAGGCTTTGGTGAAACTACGATTGATAATCTGAAAAGGAGAAAAATGTAATGGAACAGGGACTGGTATGTCAAAGTTGCAGTATGCCCATCGATAAAGAGGAACTGATTGGAACGAATGCCGACGGCAGCAAAAATACCGACTATTGCGTATATTGTTTTAAAGACGGAAAGTTTACCGATAGCATTTCTACTTTAGACGAATATATAGAATACAGCCTGCAATTTGCGGAACAGGCGGGTATGACAAAAGAAGAAATGAAGGCGCACTGCCAGAAAGTTTTACCGACTTTAAAACGCTGGAAACAAAACTGAGAAGAGGACTTTATGCAGCGAAAACTCGGAAAAGTAAACCCCGCCGCCCCGGACATAAAGAGTATTCAATGCTATGTGCTTGATATGGACGGCACGGTCAACCTCGGTGATACGCCAATTGCAGGCGCGCACGAATTGATCGGCCTGTTTCGGCAGCGGGATATCCAGTTCTATTTTTTTACAAACAACTCTTCCAAGTCGCCGGGCGATTATGTGGAAAAACTAACCCGCCTCGGTTTTACCGGCATGGCGCGGCGGCATATCATGACGTCGGGCGATGTGATGTTGCACTATTTAAAAACCAAAAAAGAGCGGCTTTCCGTCTACCTTGCTGGCACGCCCGAGCTGGAAGCGCAGTTTCGCGCGGCGGGCGTCACGCTGCTTTCGTCCGGTTGCCCCACGGCAGACTTCGCCGTCCTTGGGTTTGATACAACCTTTTCCTTTGAAAAAGCGGATACGCTGTGCCGTCTTGTATCCTCCGGCGTACCCTTTCTCGCTACTAACATCGACCGTGTGTGCCCGCTTGAGGGCGACCAGTTCCTTCCCGATTGCGGTTCTATGGCGGCACTGGTTACCCACGCGACGGGCGTAGAGCCAAAATTTATAGGCAAGCCTTTTTCCGAAACGGTGGAGTTCATACTCGCGCACACCGGCGTACCGCCCGAACAGACCGCTATGGTCGGCGACCGGTTGTACACCGATATCAAGACAGCGGTTAATGGTGGCATCACCGGGATAGCGGTGCTTTCCGGCGAGATAAGTTACCTGGATATCGAGCAGGGCGATGTAAAGCCTGACTATATCTTCCCAAGCGTAGCCGAGCTTTACGAGGCGCTCAAATGATTTACACCAATGCCAAATCAATCTCTGGATGCCTTTAGGGCAACATAAACTTGATAACCAGACACGGAAGCCAAATGTGCGTCCGTGTTTTTTTGTGCTTTTGGTAACCGATGATCAATAGCAGGCCGCGTGCCTTTTGTGGGTGATATTCAATAAGGTTTGTTTATGCTTCGGTTAGGGAGATTGGGTTTGAACCCGCTCCTGTGATGTTGATGAAATGAAAACATTTTCCACCGAAGGTAGTTTGGACGCTGCCGCTG
>DOMW01000278.1 GCA_003510345.1 Clostridiales bacterium
TAGTCGGCTTTAAGGGGTAGAGGGGGATTGTCAAGGGGGGCGAAGGGTGGAAATTCCGAATCCCCCTGCCCCCCTTGACGCCCAGCGGCAGCGTCATAACTATCCGCGGTGGAAGATGTTTCTATTTCAACAACACAGGGGCGGGTTCAAATCCCACATGCCTAACCGGGGCATAGGCAAACCTTATTAAGCTGTCACCCGCAAAAAGACCAAAAAAACGCACACACCACGTTAACCAGCGGTTACTTAGGGTGCCCTCGTGTTATCTTAAGAATAATGAGTTGGAAAACACGCCAATCCGTATTATAATACTAATCATAAGAAAGCATAGAAAACAGACAGAGGAACGCATGAAGACGATCGGTATCACACACATCGGGAATAGCAGGACGACCAATGAGGACACGCTGCTGATAGAGTGCGCGCAGCGTCCGCGGTTTATGCTGGTGGCGGACGGAATGGGCGGGCATGCGGCGGGCGAGGTCGCCAGCAAAACAGCCGCGGTAGCTATCCGTGATTACATTGAAGGGTTGCGGGTAAGCACGCTTTCACACGAGCAGATACGCGCCGCGGTGGAGCACGCGAACAAAGAGCTGCTCGCGGAGATGGACAGGAACACGCATTTGCAGGGTATGGGTACCACGCTCACGTTCGCGTATGCCGAGGGCGACCGGCTGACGCTGGCGCAGGTGGGCGATTCCAGTGCGTATTTATATGACGGGGCACTGCTGAAAAAACTGACGCGCGACCACACGTATGTGCAGCACCTGATAGACAGCGGCGTGATCAAAAAAAACGCGGAAAAAGACTATCCTTTCAAGAATATCATTACGCGTGCTGTGGGTATGCGCAAGTTAAAGGTGGATATTTCCGATGTGGCGTGGAAGGAAGNNGGATATGCTTCTGCTCTGCTCGGACGGGCTGACGGCTTATGTGAGCGACGAAATGCTTTTTGAAGTTTTGGCGGATGACCGGAAGATCGAGGAAAAGGCAAAGACACTGGTGAACCACGCGCTTGAATCGGGCGGCAAGGACAACATCTCCCTCATTATCGCCAGGAATATTCCGGAGGAGGCGGTATGACGGATGGGGGCAGGTTGCTCGCGGGGCGTTATCGCCTGCTGGAGCAGATCGATTCGGGCGGTACGTCAAACATCTACCGCGCGCATGATGAAATGACGGATACGATTGTCGCGGTGAAGATTTTAAAGCCGGAGCTGACAGACAATGAGGAGTTTGTGACGCGTTTTAAAAAGGAAGTGCAGGCTTCGCTGAAACTGCGCCACGCAAACATCATACGCGCGTATGACGCGGGGCTGGACGATGGCAACTATTATATCGTGATGGAGTTGATCGAGGGCAAGACTTTAAAGCACCTCATCAATATAAACGGGCCGCTGCCGATAAAGTATGTGGTGAATATCACAAAGAAACTGGCGCTGGCGCTGGAATACGCGCACGCAAAAGGGTTCATACACCGCGATATCAAGCCGCACAATGTATTGATCGATATGTCGGGCGAACCGTATATCGCCGATTTTGGCATTGCCCGCAATGTCGAGCAGAACACGATTACAATGGAAGAGGACAACGTGATGGGCTCGGTGCACTACTTTTCCCCCGAGCAGGCGCGCGGCGAGCGGGCGGATAAGCGTTCCGACCTGTATTCCCTCGGTATTATGCTGTATGAAATGCTCGCCGGCAGGGTGCCGTTTGACGGCGATACGTCGGTGGCGATCGCGCTGAGGCACTTGAACGAGCCTATGCCGGACGTGACGCTGGCGGCACCAGGCGTGCCCGAGAGCATAAAGAAGATCATTTTAAAGGCGGCGCAGAAAGACAAGCATTTCCGGTATAAGTCGGCGTTCGCGATGTACGAGGATTTGCAACGCTGCCTTACCGAGCCGGACGGCGAATATGTGAAGTACACGGAGAGCAAGCGCGCGGCGCAGCGGGCGGAAGAGCTGCACGGGCGCAGGTCGAGAAAGAGCGCGAACCGGGTTTTTATTACGATCGGGATAAGCGTGGCGGTGGTTGCGGTGGTCGTGGCTATTATCGCCCTCGTTTTAAGCCGCAATATTGTAAAGGAGGTAGCCACGCCGAGCATCGTGGGGATGCCCATCTCGGACGCACTTATGAAGCTGTATGAGGAAGGCCTTGTGGGCATACGGGAAGATGTGTACGCGAGCCAGCCGCAGGGCACTGTGGTGGAGCAAAACCCGGAGGAGGGCAAGGAAATACTGGAAGGCAGTGAAGTGGTCATCTTTGTGAGTATGGGCGCCCTGACGGAACAGATGCCGAACGTGACGGATATGCCCATAGAGAGCGCGCGTGAGGCGTTAAAGCTGGCGGGGATAGAGATAAGGGAAGAAAAAACTGTGCTGGAGGTCGAGGCGGCGGTCGGTTTTGTGACCGAGCAGTACCCGCTGCCCGGGCAGCCTGTGCCGGATGAAGGCGTGACGCTGACCTATAAAGCGTCGCCGGACGAGGGGAAGCTGCGCGTGCCGGGTGTGGTAGGCGAGCCGCTTGCGGGGGCGCTTGCGCTTCTTACCGAGCGCGGGTTTTCGCAGTATTATGTGGTGGAGGAAGAATCGGATATGACGCCGGGCACTGTTACGATGCAGACGCCGGGCGAGGAGGAAGAATTGTTTGCGGGCGACCCTGTGCGGCTTACTGTATCCCGGATCCACACGGGGGCCTATGTTTGCGAAACGACAATCGATCTTATTGTGCCTGCGGATCAGACGCCTGTTGTGATGGCGGTGGAAGACTTTGTAGGCGGGTACAGGGTGTATGACGTGCTGCTCGAGAGTGTGGAGACGGCGGGCGCGCACAGCAAGGCGGTGAGCCTTGCAGCCTATTTTGACAGCGTGGAGGAACAGCTTGAAAAGCAGCTTGTGCTTATTATCGGCGGGGAAATGCGGAGCGTGAACGTGGTATTTGAACGGGAGGGAGACGCCTTATCAGGGGAAGAATAACAAAAGGGACGGGCGGATTTTATTATGTGAACGACGAGAACGGGCGCAGCTACGAGTGCAAGGCGTGCGGCCGGTTTCGCAATGAGAACATAAAGCCCGTGTGCGGCGATCTGGTAGATTTCACCGCGCGGCAGGGCGAATACGGCTTTATTGAAAACATACTGCCGAGAATGAATGTTTTAAGCCGCCCGGCGGTGGCGAATATCGATATTCTGCTGATCGTCGTTTCCGCGCAAAAGCCGCATATCGACTTTATGCTGGTGGATAAGCTTTTGTTGCAGGCGCAACGCGAGGGCATCCGCCCTGTGCTGTGCGTCAACAAAACGGAAGCGGGGCTAAAAGCCGCCCGCGAGATCGAGCGGCAATACGCGGCCTATGACGTGCTGCTGGTATCGGCGCACGAGAAAACAGGGCTTGCCGCATTAAAGGAACTGCTATTCGGTAAATTCGTTTGTTTTACGGGGCAGTCGGCTGTGGGAAAGTCTTCGCTCATCAATGTGATCGGCGCGGAAAAAGAACTCGAAGTGGGCGGCATGAGCAAAAAAACGGCGCGGGGCAGGCACACGACCCGCACGACGGAGCTGCTGTATCTGCCCGAATACAAGGCCTATGTGTTCGATACGCCGGGGTTCTCGATGTTTGATACGAAGGGGGTCGCAAGGGAGGGGCTTGCGGGGTATTATAAAGAGTTTGCGCCGTATGCGGGCCTGTGCAGGTTTGCGGGCTGCGCGCACAATAAAGAGCCGGACTGCGCGGTGAAGCGCGCGGTGGAAGAGGGAAAGATCGATGAAAAGCGGTATCAGCGATACCTGAAATTATTAGAAAGTTTTGAGGGGAAGGAAAATGGTTAAAATTGCACCTTCGATTTTGTCCGCTGATTTTGCGGATATGGCGGCGGACGTGAAAAAGATGGAGCAGGCGGGCGCCGATTACCTGCATTGCGACGTGATGGACGGGATGTTTGTACCCAATATCTCGTTCGGCCCAAAGATGATCGCGGATATCCGTAAAAGGACAAGCCTTGTGCTGGATGTGCACCTGATGATAGAGCAGCCCGAGCGGTATGTGGAGCGTTTCAGCGAGGCGGGCGCGGATATCATAACCGTGCACGCGGAAGCCACAAAGCATTTGCAGCGCACACTCGCGGCCATTAAAAAGTGCGGGAAAAAGGCGGGCGTGGTGCTGAACCCCGCTACGCCGCCCGAAATGGCGCGTTATGTGCTGGACGATGTGGATATGGTGCTACTGATGTCGGTGAACCCCGGCTA
>DOMW01000073.1:0-11671 GCA_003510345.1 Clostridiales bacterium
GACGCCCAGCGGCAGCGTCATAAGCTACCTCGATGGCAAGTGTCAATGTTTTAAAGATTGCGCAGGGGCGGGTTCAAATTTAATCCGCCATCATATTTAGGCTCGGGTATTCCTATGTGGTCAAGGAGCCTGCGGCGCATTATATGCCTCCGNNTCAGAACCTACGGTTCTAAGGACTCCCTTAAAGGCAAAGGCACGGACAATCGTGGAAAGCCATACCCTGTAACAATACAAAACAATATCTTCATCCCGTAGTATGGTCTACATTGCTAAACCGCAAGCTTTCTTTGGTTACTGAAGAGGGTGCTTTGCGCCGCAGTATTACAGACTGGCGGCGGCCACGCTTTGCCCCACACGCCGCGTCTTTTCATCCGGCAGCATGATACGCACCGCTTTGCCATAAGAAGGATACTCGTCCGCCAAAGTTTTCGTTGCGGTCTCTACGATGATCTCGCCTCCCTTGCCGGAAAGCACCCGGCCCATCACAAGTATATTTTTCATATGGTAAAAATGGTGGTATAGCGCCGCCGCGTGCCCGAGGTAAATGCCGATAGACTCATATATGGGCCGTGCCGCGTCCTCGTCCTTTTGCAGTAATTCTTGCACCGCTTTCAACTTTTCGGCGGGCGTAGCGGTTTCTTCAAAGGCAATGCCCGCGTTTGCCGCAAGCTTGATCACGCCATCCTGCGAGAAATATTTGACGCCGCAGCCGATATCTCCCGACCATTCATCCCGCATGGCGTCTTGCGAAAGATCGACGGGCGCGAACGCCAGCTCGTTCAGCCACCCGCGTATCTGCCCACTGCCGTCTACAAACCCGGCGGCTTCCGATGTACCCATCGCGACGCCGAGTATACTGTTTTCACCAAGCCCCATCGCCCCGGCAAGCGCCGCCACGTCCCCGTCATTCGCCACTTTCACCGGCGCGCCGATCTCTTTTGCGGCGCGGAGGTAGATATCTTTCACTTTCGCGTCAAACAAGTCTTGCGGCACCTTCAAAAACAGCGAGGCAACCATGCATCTGTTATCCACATAAATGCCGGCGGACGAAACGCCGATCGCGTCTACCCTCGGCAGATACGTCTGCGCCTTCTTAAGCGCGGAGACGATCCCCTGATAGTGGTAGTCCGGGTCGGCTGTCGTTTTTGGATGCCACACGACTTCCTCGCTGAACACAGCTTCCCCGTCGATTACCGCCGATACCTTGCGGTCGCTGCCGCCCGCGTCAAAACCGATCCGGCAGCCGTCGGCGTTCCCGCCGAGCGAATACGCCTCGTCCGATTCAGCAATCTTTTCTTCATATTTTTTGACGTACACAGCAAACGGCTTTTCATATACGCGTGCCATAAAGTCCGCGTCAAATGCCCGTTTGCCCCCGCTTTTGTACAGGCTTTCAATATGCCGCCCAATCGTCTCGCCGCCGTATACCGTGACCTCGTAACCGCCTTTCATCCACAACAAAAACTTCACCACGCGCTCGGTAATCAGTTCGTCCGCACGCGCCATCTGCCCGCCGCCGTGCACCATCATTTCGTACACAGAAACATGATCGCCCGGTCGCCGAATGGATATCGCCAGCTTGCGCCCGCTTTCCCGCGCACTCTTCTGGTGCGACTCTAATATTTTTAAAAATGGCGCAAACCCCGCATCAAGCGGCGGCGCTGCTTTCAAATCATATTCCAATCCATTCCAGTTCATGGCGATCCTCCTTTAGGTAAAGCGGCCGATCCGCCCCGTTACATCCCGCTTGAATTTTTCTATCTCGGCTTCCACAAAAGCGGCGGGCGTCAATTCCCCGCCGAGTAATGCCGACATATCGACCGCATAGACCGCAAGCTCCATCTCGTCTGTTCCGTGGCTTTCAAAAAAGGTCGCGTTTGCCGCTCTTCGGCCCAGCACCGCGCTGTCGTACCGCTTGCCACCCATGATTTGCGAGTCGTACACGCCCATAAGCGCCGCCGCGAGGTTTGGGTGGGCCGACGCGTCAAACACTGTCTTGTCGCTGTCGTTCATCCAATCAAGAGACCGCCATACCTCCATACCGTAAAGTTTTTTCGGCGTAAACCGCCCGCGCAGCATGGAAAGCGCCGCAAGTACGCGCAACGCCACGGCGACATGCGTATCGTGTTTGTCCGCAAAATTATGCGTGTATATGACATCCGGCTTGCAGGCGAGTATCACGTCCGCAATGCTTTGCACCACAGCGTTTTCCGCCGGGTCTTTTACCGCCTTACTGGGATACCCGAGCTGTATCTGCGCCGCGTATTCACCGACCGTTGCCGCTTTGTTCTGCTCTTTTATACGCACGGTCTTCATTTGCTCATCCGTATAGTCTGCGTACAGCCCCGCGCGCGGGCTGCCCGCGCCGTCTGTGACCACGCAGGCGGAAAACCAGCGGTCTGTTTTCTGAAAACAGTTTGCGATCTCATGGTACGCCATGAACTCTATGTCGTCCTGATGCGCGGAAAAACATAAGGCAGTCGTCCGCCCGCACGCTTCATCCGCGCCTTTTCCATCCGGAACGAATACCGTCTCATTTACACTGAATTTCATACGCGCCCCTCACTTTGTGATCGTTACTTTTTTGATGTTTCGCGGCGCATCCGGGTTTTTATGCTTGGCTATGGCAAGCCCGCACGCAAAAAGCTGCGCCGCCATCGTGTGGTGGAATATCTCCGTATATTCGTCCGCTTTCGCCGTTATGACGGCCCGCCGCGCTTTTTTCGCAAGCGCCTCGTCGCTGGTGAAAACGGTCAAATCGGCACCCAGCGCCGCATATTGCTCAAACGCGGCCACGGCGTCCTTATGCGCGGCGCCAGTCCCCGGCGCGTAAAGGAACACCGGCGTATCCTGCTGCACCAATGCCAGCGGGCCGTGCTGGAAATCTGAAACGGCAAACCCGCGCGCGTTCGTGTACGTCGTTTCCATCATCTTAAGCCCCGCCTCGAGCGCGAGGGGGTAGAGCAAACCGCGCGAAAGCGTGATACACTCCCGCATAAACGTATACTCACGCGCCAGCGCCATGATCGAATCGACTTGCGCCGCCTCATGCACAAGCGCGTTGGGAAGCGCTTCCAGCGACTTCAGTAAATCACTGTTTCCGGCCCACTTGGCCACAAGCAGCGCCACTAAATACAGCGAAGCCATAAATGTTTTGGTCGCCGCCACGCTCTTTTCCTCGCCCGCCGCGCACAGCAGCCCATACGCCGCTTCCTTGTCCAAAAGCGACCCTTCCTTGTTTGTGATTGCCGCCGTTACTGCCTTGCTCCGGTTGCCGTTTTTCACCACGGCAGCCACGTCTTCCGCCGCACCAGATTGCGATATGGCCAGCACAAGTGTGTTTTCATAGCGCAATTCCCCGCCGTACAACGTAACGACGGAAGCCGCGGAAAGGGATACGGGTATCCCCACCAAAAGCTCAATCAAATACTTCGCGTAGATGGCGCAATGGTCGGAAGACCCGCGCGCCGCGAGCACCACCTGCTTAATGTCCGATTCCTTTATTTTCGCCACGAGACTGTTTAACACAGCCTCATTTTTTGGCAGTATCCCGCCCAACACACGCGGCTGCTCCATGATCTCGCGGTACATATCCATTTTTATGTCCATTTTCGTTATTTCCCCTCTTTATACCGTTCCCAAATAGGCAACGCCTTTCGGCGCTACCTAACTGGGAAACCATTCAATGATTATTTAATTATTTAGGAACCACTGACTAAATAGTGCGGTCAGATTTAATCAGCGCTTACCTAGCAAGATAAGATGCTTTCTCCCGTCGTCTTGTCAAACAAATGCAGCAAACCTGGGTGCAGCCTGAACTTGACGCTGGTGTGCCCTGTGTTTGCGCTGGAATACTCGTCCGCCGCGTCCGTCACAGGAATACGGATTACCGCTTCTTTGTTCTGCACGTCCACGTGCCCGCCGCCTACATCCACATGCAGGTATATCTCGCTGCCCATCATTTCCGATACGGAAAGTTCCGACTCGATCACATCCGGCGAGTCGGTATTGGATACCATGATGTGCTCCGGGCGAATGCCCACGGTCACTTCGTCTTCCCCGGCATTTTTGGCTTTTAAAGCGGCCTGCATTTCGTCGGTCAGCAGTATATCGGCGTTGTAGACATGCACATGGTATTGCCCGTTTTGAATCGCGAGCCTGCCGTCAAAAAAGTTCATTTGCGGCGTACCAATAAACCCGGCCACAAAAAGGTTCAGAGGCCGGTTAAATACTTCGTGCGGCGTGCCGATTTGCTGGATGACGCCGTCCTTCATGATCACGATGCGGTCGCCCAAAGTCATAGCTTCCGTCTGGTCGTGCGTGACATAAATAAATGTCGTATCTATTTTCTTGCGCAGCAATATGATCTCCGCGCGCATCTGGTTGCGAAGCTTTGCGTCGAGGTTTGAGAGCGGCTCGTCCATCAAAAAAACCTTTGGGTTACGCACGATGGCGCGCCCAATGGCCACACGCTGCCTTTGCCCGCCCGAAAGCGCTTTGGGCTTCCTGGAAAGCAAATCTTCGATTTCAAGCGTTCTAGCGGCTTCGGTCACCTTTTGCTGGATCACTTCCTTTTTCTCTTTGCGCAGTTTCAGGGCAAACGCCATGTTTTCAAACACCGTCATATGCGGGTATAGCGCGTAGTTCTGGAATACCATAGCGATATCCCTGTCTTTTGGAGCGACGTCGTTTACCAGCACGTCGTCGATATAGAGTTTGCCGTCTGAAATTTCCTCCAGCCCCGCCACCATTCTGAGTGTGGTCGATTTGCCGCAACCGGAAGGGCCGACCAATACAATGAATTCCTGGTCCGCGATCTCAAGTGAGAAGTCCTGTACTGCCACTACGCCCTTGTCAGTGATCTGCAAATTGGCTTTTCCCTGTTCCCGGGGTTCGCCCTTTTTGCGTTTTTTGGTTTCACTGCTGTGGGGGTAGATCTTCTTGATACTCTCCAATCTTACGTTTGCCATACCCTACGGTCTGGAGCAACCGGCATTCGCCCGCCCTCCTCACGCCTGGGCGCGATGTCCCAAGCGCATTGCGACAGGTCTCCACACTGCCGCACCGCAACCGCCGCGGTTTTTATATCCTCCTTTTCCTGGCGTGAACGGGTTACATAGATGGAGTAACGCCGAACCGTCTTATTGAAAACTTATAGTAGTTATCACGTAGTTATCACGTAGTTATCACATATCGTTAAACTGAATCTCCATTTCCTGCGCCAGCTTGATTTGCGTGCGCGCCCTGTCAAGGTTCTGCCCTTCGCGCTGAATGCGGAAATACACATCGCCGTTCAAGTGATCCGCCAAAAAGCGCATGGCGTTTTCAAGGGTCATAAGCTTTGCGCCCAACCGCAGGTTTGCTACCTCTTTAGCCGTAAGGTTTGCCTCGCTCAAAAAACCTTCCCTGTATTGCCGGTATAAATCCATGCGGAACACGACTTTTGAAAGGTCGCGTTCATCTTCGCCCGCGGGGTTTGTGCCAAACCGTATACTATCTCCAAAATCATACAGCGCCGAACCGGGCATTACCGTATCGAGGTCGATTACGCACACGCCCTCGCCTGTCTGGTTGTCGATCATCACGTTGTTGAGTTTTGTGTCGTTGTGCGTTACGCGCAGGGGGATTTCCCCGCTTGCCAGCATATTTGTGATGTGGCCGTATTCGCTCTCCCGCGCCATCAGAAAATCGATTTCTTTCCGTACTGCCGCCGCCCGGCCCGTTGTGTCGCGGGCTGTCGCGGCGCAAAAATCCGCGAAACGTTTGGGCGTGTTGTGGAAATCGGGGATCGTCTCATGCAGTTTTTCCGCGGGGTAACTGTCTAAAAGTCGCTGGAACCTGCCGAATGCCCGCGCGGACTGGTAAAACAGCTCCGGCCGCTCTACTGTCTGGTAGCTTGTTGCGTCCTCCACAAAGACATAAGCGCGCCAGTAGTCGCCGGATGCGTCCTGCGCCATGAACCCGCCATCTTTCGCGGGGACAACGGTCAGAACCTCGCGCGCGGGGTTTCCGCCCGCCGCGGCAACCTTACCGCGCAGATATTCCGTTACGGATACGATGTTTTCCATTAGTTTATCCGGGGTTCTGAACACGAGCGTGTTGATTTTTTGCATGATGTACCGGATGGGCCGACTGTATTCAAATTTGAAATACACGGCATATGTTTCGTTGATATGCCCATGCCCAAAGCGCTCGATGAAAACAGGCTCGCCCGAAAACTGAAACGCGGCCGCCATATCCCACGCCACCGAAAAGCCTTTTTGCGCGGCCAAATTATCCATCATGCCACAGCCTTTCCGGGTAAACGCCCTCCTTAGTCAGTTCGGCAATGCGGCGCTCGACCGGCTCTTTATCCTGCGGGTACGTCACGCCAAACCATTTTGCGGACGTGCGCAGCACTTTCACACGGTCGCCTTCGGAAAGGACGCGCCCCATGAGCCACGGCAGGTAATACTCGGCCTTTTCAATATTCGCCATGTTGCTTTCAAAATATCCCGGCATGTAGGTCTTGATCTCGTCAAATACTTGCGGCGTAAGCCCCCAGAAGTTCATGGAAACCGCCGATTTTGGGTCAAGGTCAAACCACGCGTCATTCTCAAAATATTGCGGCACGCCATCATTTTTTTGAATCTGTATGCGCTCATCGATCCGCGTGAGGAAGCCTTCAGCATCCACTTCGCACACGCCGCGCGCTACGTGCCCGTTTTCACTCAGCGTGTTTTCCAGCACATACCCCGCCATGGAATACTCGCCGCCGCGCTTATCCTCCATATAGTCCTTCACGAGGGCATAGGCCTGCGCGCCGTAAAAATCATCCGCGTTTATGACCGCGAAATTACCATCCACTTCACTTTCCGCAGCGAGCAGCGCGTGCGCCGTGCCCCACGGCTTTTTCCTCTTTTGAAGCCCGGGCAGGGGCGGTTCCGTGCCCTGGAACACATAGCGCACTTCCGCTTCCTTCTCCAGCCGCTTACCTATCGTTTCGCGGAATAGTTCAAGGTTTTCCTCCAAAATAATAAAGACGATCTTTTTATAACCCGCTTTGAGCGCGTCATAGATCGAGTAGTCTATAATAAACTCCCCGTGTTTGCCCACAGGGTCTATCTGCTTTAATCCGCCGTATCTGCTGCCCATACCGGCCGCCAATATTACTAAGTTCATAATTCCTGCCACCTCAATTCTCCCGGCTCAAGTTCAATTATAAACGAATTCCCGTTATCTGTATATGTTTTTGATTGTTGTATTTCATTGGAATTGTTTACGATGCAGAACTGCTTCGCGTCCGGGTATACGTGTACGTCCACCGCGCTGTTATCCGCGTACCACCGCGCCGTGTATTCCTCTCCATGCGACGCCCACAGCACCGCACGGTACAGCAGGCGCGCGTTATCCGCGCTATAGGGCAGCCCGGCGATGTACACGGCCCGCCCCTTATAAAAATCGTTCGCCGCAAGCAGCACGTTTTTATCCCGCTGCGCGAGAACAGCCGTGCCTTCCAGCGCATAAATACTTTGCCGCGCGCCGCCAAAATCGATTCCGCCCGTTTTTTCCGTAATAAAATGCGGCTGCTCTTCCCAGTTGTATTTACCGTAATTCAGCGTGAGGCCGCGCTCTTCCTCCACACCCAGTATATCGGCCAGCTGGAAGTACCGCCCCTGGCGCTGGCGCGCCGACGGTTCGCCTACGCCAATAAAGCCGCCGCCTCGGGCTACATACTGCTTCATGGCGGTCACAATACGCGGGTCGGCCCAATATTCGCCGCCCGAATGCGCGGTGCCCGCACCGCCTACATTGACGATCACGTCGATATCAGCAAGCGCATCCGGCGCCTCGAGCAGGTCGTCAAAGCTGATGAAACGCACGGCGAGCGGCAAACCGGAAAGCGCCTCAATAACGCCCGCATACGCGTAATTTTGCGGAAAATATTTTGCGTGGTGCACCATATGCGCGCCCCATGTGCGCATCCTGCCCCAACTGTTCAGCACGGCCACCCGCTTTACACAAAGCGGCGGAACGCCCTTTATCCTTTGGTAGATATCCCTGAATTCATCGCTTACCCGCGCCACATAATCCACAAAGCGCGGAAATTTGGCGGCAAGCGCGACGTACCCGCCATAGCCGATGCGGTCGATCGGGTTTCTTAAGAGCGCACGGCGTGCCGTGATCCAGTTTTCCCGCGCCTCTATCACCGGGTCGGCGCCCTCGTAGAACGAATCGGGGAAGAAGTAGGGCAAAAACCGCCCCTCCGTGTATTTCACGCCCGGCGTATCGCTTATCAGCCGCAATGTGGAGCCGTTGCCCACACTGCCCACGACCGCGTCCAGGCCGATGGTTTTGAATTCATCCATATACGGCTCTGTGCCGATCCAGTGGTCGCCCAGAAACATCATCGCTTCCTTGCCGTATTCATGTGTGATTTCCACAAACTGCCGGGCAAGCGCCGCGACCTCCCGTCGCTGAAACGCCATAAAGTCGCGGTATTCTTTGCCGGGGCTTCTGTACTGGTTGTTCATGTAGCCTTGGTCTATGATATGCTCCGGGCGGAACGGGTAACCGACTTCGCGCTCAAAGCGCTCGAGTATATAGGGGCTGACGCTTGCCGCGTATCCGTACCAATCCACAAACTTTTCGCGCTTCAACTCGTCGAAGATGAGTGTGAACTGATGGAAAAATGTCGTAAAGCGAATGACCGAGACGTTCGGGTTTTCCTCGCAATACCGACGCAGGCGCTTTAAAGAAAACGCCTGTGTTTTGGGTTGGCGCACGTCGAATGTCAATTGCGGCGGCTCATCCCAGCCGTTTACAATGGAATTGTACATGTGCACCGGGTCCCATATGATATACGCGAGAAAACTGACCGAATAATCGTGATACGGCGCCGCCCCTGTGAGAACGGCTTCGCCCGTCTGCCCGTCATATTCCCATGAATTGAACACTTCGCCCGTTGTGCGGTCGATTACTTCCCACCAGCGATGGATATCGTCCCGCGTATTGGGCGAGAGCATACCCGGGTGTATGCCTTTCATAAGGGGAATGCGCAGCACGGCGCTTTCCGCCATATAAAAATTGGTCATCACATACATCTGCTGTATTTCATCGGGGTTTTCACGCGCCCACGCGTTGTCCTTGCGCGTGGTGTAATATGTGCTGTATACTTTTGCGCCGGACTCAAGCAACTCGGGCGGGAATTCCGTTCCGTCGCAATCGCGCAGCGCGTCCCCGCCCCAGCGCTCCATAATGCGGGTCGTTTCCTCTACCGCGCTGATATCGGTGGGCACAGTAACCCTACCGCGCCCTTTGGCCGGTTTTATAGTTATTCTATCCACAATATAGTTCCTCTTCTGTGATATATAACGTATTCCGCAAAAGGCGGCTGCCCGCCCCCTGCCGCGCTAACGATAGCGCCTGTTGTAGAAATAAAACACCAGTACGATCCCGGCGATGCCGCCAAACTGCATAAAGAGGCCGGGGTATTCACCCATCCTGTGCCCCATTACAACGAGGAGTACGCTAAAACCGAGCGCGATAAAGTAAAGTATAATAGTCAGTGTTCTTTTTACATACATATCCATAGCGCGCCTATCCTTTCAATCCGCCCAACATCATGCCCTGCGTCAGCTTGCGTTGCACGATCATGTACAATATCAGCGTAGGCAGCATCACAATGACAAGTCCGGCATACATCTGCCCATACTCCGCGGCGGCGTTTTGCGTTTTCATCAGGTTCATAAGCCCCACGGAAAGTGTCCGCGCGCCGTTTGGCTCGGTCAGCATCGTCATGGAAATGATATACTCGTTCCAGAACAGCAGGAAGTTAAACAATATGACCGTGATGATACTCGGCTTTGCCATGGGCATGATCACGGTAAACATCGTTTTGCCATACCCCGCCCCGTCGATATACGCCGCTTCCTCATAGGCGCGCGGCACGGTAATAAAGTAGCTCGAAAGCAGGTATACGGTGAAGGGCAGCGCCGTTGCCGCGTAGATGACCGCCAGCATAAAGGGGTTGTTCAGGAAAAAGCCTTGCGCCCCCGCCCCAATCAGCCACTTATCCGCATCCGACATCATCAGGAATATGGGAACTACAATATAGTTTACATTGATGAACAGCCCCGCCATAAACAATGTATTGATGACCTTCCTGCCGCGGAACCCAAACCGGGTCAGCGCGTAAGCGGCGGGCAGCGCCATGATGAGCAAAAGGCCCAACGCCATCGCTGTGACGACCACGGAGGTGAGCATGTAGTCGCCCATACGGGCTTCTTGCCACGCATCCGTAAAGTTTGTCCACCTGGGACTCGCGGGCAGTATCCACGGGCTTCCGTAAAACTCTGAATTATCTTTGACAGACGACACGAATACCCAACCGATCGGAACGAGTATGGTGATTGCCAAAAGAATCAGTAAAATATATATAACAACTTTTTGTAATATCTGCCACTTTCGTGTTTTAGCTACATCCATGATTCATTTCACCCCTAATACTCGAGCGGTTCGCGTTTGGTGACGGCGTTTAGAACCGCGGCCAGCCCGAAGGAGAATATAAACACCATCGTGCCGATCGCCATGCCATAACCATACGATGAATTGCCATACGCCTGCTCGTACATATAACTCAGAAACACCTGCGAACTGTTATCAGGCCCGCCGTTTGTCATTGCCGTAACGAAGAGGAAACTCATGTTGATGGCGCTGATAATAAAGAATGTGAGCGTGGTACGCACGTTGCTCCACACAAGCGGTATGGTGATGGAAAAGAACTGCCTCACCTTGCCCGCACCGTCCAGCCCGGAAGATTCGTACAGGCTTTCCGGGATACTGGACATGCTCGCCATATACATGACCATATAATACCCGATTGCCTGCCATATCATGGCAATGGCAATGGCATATACCACAATTTGCTGGTTTCCCAGCCACATCACAGGGTCGATGCCAAGCGCCTCCAGTATAGAGTTGAACAGGCCGTTCTTCGGGTTGTATAGCGCACTGAATATACCGGAAATAACGACGATGGACAGTATATTCGGGATATAGAACACAATGCGGAAAAAGTTCTGCCCCATTATCTTTTCCCGGGACAACATGCTGGCAAAGATCAACGCAAGCGTAAACGTTATGAGCGACACGATCACAAGCAGCAATATCGTATTTTGGAAAGAGCGAACGAACGTATCGTCCCGCTCAAAAAGAATCTTAAAATTGTCAAACCCCACGAATTCCTGGTTGGGCGAAAAACCGCCCCATTTGTACATCGACATGCGGAATACGTTGATTGTTGGGATGATCATGAAGATCACAAACAACACCAAGGCAGGCGCCACACATGCCAGTATAAATAGATTGCGCCCTTTTTTATTTCCGACAGCCATACCCGTGCCTCCAGCCCTTTTTGGCTTTTTGTGCCTGTTGCTTTTTTTGATTCCGCCCTCCCCGTTAAGGGAGGGCGGATATCATTGTCAGATGAAACTTATTTGTTACATTACATACACTGTGCGAACGCTTCTTATTGAATCAGCTCAGGACGCAGCAGGTCGGAAGCTTCTTTGATCCCGTCTACCCATTCCTGCTGGGTCGAGTCGCCAGTGGCGAGAGAGTCCACGCCCCTGAAGAACGAGCCGGCCATGTCAACGCCTTCCACCGGGTTTGTCGCCGCGAAGCCGCCCAT
>DOMW01000073.1:11694-14201 GCA_003510345.1 Clostridiales bacterium
CCGGGGATGGGCTGTACAGCGCCATAGCTTGCAAAGATCGCCGCCGCTTCATCCGAGAACATGTAAGTCATGAACAGTTTGGCCGCTTCGGGGTTTTTCGCCGCAGCGGGGATCCAGTTCTGCTCGAAATAAGTGTAGGAGTACTGGTCGCCGCCCGCCGTTACCGCCGGAAGCGCTGTGAAGCCCCATTCAAAACCGTCGGCGCGCGGCGCGTCGGCCATTTCACTCACGACCCATGTGCCGTTTGGCATAAACATCGCTTCGTTGTTCAGAACGAGCTGCTGGTTGTTCAGGTAGTTATCATCGTTCGCGTTCGCGATTACAGTCGGCTCCATATACTCGGTAGCCAGCCGGTAGATGATATCAAACATTTGCGTAGCTTCGGGTGTGTCCCAAATGCCTTCCGCGTAGTGTGTGGCCTGGTCAAAGAACTCGGGGCCGCCCACTTCGTTCATCAGGCTGTAGACAAACGCGTCGAAGTAACCGGCTGTGGGATAGCAGAACAGCGATGTGCCTTCGGCGGCCGCTGTATCACCCAGAGCGAAGAACTCGTCAAACGTGGTGGGGACAGCCCAGCCTTTTTCATCAAGCAGGCCCTGGTTGTAGAACAAGCCGCACGGGCCGTAGAACGCGGGCATCATGTAGGTTTTGCCGTCGCCATACGGGCTGGTGATAGAGGTATCCAGGAAACCGGGGATTATTTTTTCGCCCACAGTCACAGATTCCCCGTCTACCGTCATATCGATAACGTCGGTCACGTCCAAAAGCGCCTGGTCTTTGATCAGCGTCTCAAGGAGCGCTTCGGGCTGCCCCATGGAGATGTGTACTAAGTCGGGGGAATCGCCCGCCAGCATCTGCGGCCTGATTATGGTTTCAATGTTGCTATCCGCGACCACTTCCACGGTGATTTCGGGGTGCTTCGCCATAAAAGCGTTTGTGACTTCATCCCACATGGCCGCGTCGTATGCCCCTACAAAAGCGGCGATTTTCAGCGTGCTTCCCGCAGGTTCCTCCGCCGGGGCTTCCGAAGCGGGCGCTTCACTCGCCGGGGCTTCCGAAGCCGGGGCTTCCGAAGCGGGCGCCTCGGGTTCGGCAGGCGTGCATGCCGCAAGGCTCATCACGAGCACCGCGACAACTACAAGTACCAAAATTTTCTTCATCATCTTTCCTCCTTATAGATCATATCATTCGATCCGGTTATATGTATACCGGAAAAATATTTTGTACAGCAAGAAGCTAGATAAAAAAAGTTCGTTCGTTTTACAGCTTTTTTAAGGCGATTCGTGTGGTGCTTTATGCAATTCACTCTGAGGAAATCAATATTATGCTCATATTCTATACTGCCAATGGGGTTGAAGCAATTTAATTGTTGCTTCAAGTTTTATATATCTTGCTTTTTAATGATATTTCCGTATAATATATATAAACTCATGTGTATAATTTATGAACTTCCGCGGAGGACGGTATGAGTAATCTTCGATACAATATAGGCCACCATGACCTCGCGCACATCCATACGCAGCTTTTGTATGTTACCGTGGCGAAATATGAGAAGGACTGGGACAGTATTCCGCACACCCATTCGTTTGCCGAACTATTCTATATCACGGACGGGACGGGGTATTTTCAGGTGGAAAACCAGCCTGTCCCCGTTAAGCGGGACGATATTGTGATCATAAACCCTAAAATGCTGCACACAGAGCACAGCACATCCGCCAAGCCAATGGAATATATTGTGCTGGGCGCGAGCGGGCTGTCCTTCGGGTTTGGCGAGGGCGCGTATACCGGGTGCAGCGCGTACGGCTTTAGCGGCCACAAGGACGAAATCGCAACATACCTCAACATATTGACGCGGGAGATTACAAAAGACCGCCAGGACAGCGAAATCATCTGCAACAATGTATTTGAGGCCCTGCTTCTTGTTTTAGCGCGGCATACGTCCTATTCCCTGCATGAAGCGGAGGCAGTGGAAGCCAGCCGGGAATGCGGGATAGCCAAGCGGTTTATAGATGAACACTTTAAAGAGAATATTAGCCTGGACGGCCTGGCGGATTACACACATATCAATAAATATTATTTGGCGCATTCCTATTCCAAAGCGTTTGGCATCTCGCCCATCAACTATTTGCTGAAAAAGAGGCTGGAAGAAAGCCGCGTCCTGCTTGCGACGACCGATTATTCCGTTACGCAGATCGCCACGATTGTCGGGTTTTCCTCGCCGTCCTATTTTTCGCAGATATTCTCAAAATTTTTCCGGCTCAGCCCCAGCCGGTACCGCAAACAGAGGATGGGGGCGGGTGTGGATCAAGGCGGGGTGCGGTAGAGGGGAGTGGTCGTTTTGTGTGCATATAAGAGTTTTAGTATCGTTGACGGCACAGACTTTTTCTGCAGAGGGGGTCATCCTTTCCCGCGCTTCGGCTGATGGAATTTGAACCCGCTCCTGCACTGTTGTTGAAACGGCAACATTTTCCACCGTGAGATAGTTTTGACGCTGCCGCTGGGCGTCA
>DOMW01000168.1 GCA_003510345.1 Clostridiales bacterium
GTGGTGAACGACGCGGCGGACTTCGCGGGAACAAACGGTTGCTATCTGTATCAAGGCCGGGATGTGGAAGAGAGCAAAAACTATAACCTAAAAGACCATCTTCTTGTGATTGCGCCGCATGAGGGGATTGTATCATCGGAAACGTGGCTTGCTTGCCGCAAAAGGCTGATGAACAATTCAAGTTTTGGCGGCGGGCATAAGGCAAAAAACACATGGCTGGCGGGGAAAATAAAGTGCGGCAGATGCGGCGCGGGGCTTTCGGGGCTGATAAACCCCGCAGGTACAGGATACTATCGTTGCCGCCGCCGTGCTGAAAATAGGAGTTGCGAGGGTTGCGGAACGCTCCGGGTGCATGAGGTGGAGCAATCCATTTACAACGAAATGCGCCGGAAGATGGCCCGATTCCAAACGCTTACAGCGGGAAACCCCGCAAAGGCCAATCCCAAAATGACCGCCCTAAACGTATCGTTGGCACAAGTGGAAGCCGAGATTGAAAAGCTGCTAGACACACTGATTGGCGCGAACGCAACGCTCATGTCCTATGCCAACAGCCGGATTGAAGAACTGGACGCACAAAGGCAATCGCTGATGAAGCAGATTGCCGACCTGGCCGCCGAGGCCGTTTCCCCGGCACAGATGGAACGCATATCGGGTTATCTGGAAACATGGGAAGATGTGAGCTTCGAGGACAGGCGGCTTGTGGTCGATGGATTGATTTCAACCATCAAGGCTACGAGCGAAAGCATTGAAATTGAGTGGAAAATTTGATACACTCACCAAAGCAGTATAGCATTAGGTTTGTTATACATTGTCGAAGATTGCTAGGTAACCGCTGATTAAATCGTGGTCAGATNNTAGCAGCGCTATCAGTGGGTTCTGAGAATGGCAAGATTGGGAAAATAAGCCGCAAAGATGATCGCGTTATTTGATCAGTGGTTACCTATAACCGGTACAAAACCGCGTTTACAATCGCGGCCGCCACATTGCTTCCGCCCTTGCGCCCTTTCGCGACGATATAAGGCACGCCAGTTTGCATGATCAGTTCCTTCGATTCCACAACATTCACAAACCCGACGGGCACGCCGATGATACCTTCCGGCTTAAACCCCTGCGCCCTGCCCATGCGATAGAGCTGCACAAGCGCGGTGGGCGCGTTGCCTACCGCGAAGATAAGCGGCCCGGCCAAATTTGCCGCCTTTTTCATACCGGCGGCGGCGCGCGTCGTTCCTTCTCGCTCAGCCCTCGCCGCCACGTCTTCATCCGCCATAAAACAATAGGCTTCCCCGCCATACTCGCGCAACTTTTTTTTGTTTATGCCCGCCCACGCCATCTGCGTATCCGTAACAATGCACGCGCCCCGCCGTATCGCGTCGCTTATCCGCCGAACCGCTCCTTCTGAAAACACAAGGTTATCCGCGTAGTCAAAATCCGCGGTTGTGTGGATCACGCGTTTTATGACTGGCTCCTGCTCAGGGTCAAGCTTTTTATCGCCCAGTTCCCGTGTGATGATCTCGAAGCTCTTTTTCTCTATGTCCCCCGGCAGAACTGCCCGCAATTTTATCATAATTCGATCCCTTTCCTCGCCTTTATCCCCGCGTCAAACGGATGCCGCACCTTTTTAATTTCTGAAATATAGTCCGCCAGTTTGAGCAGCTCGGGCGCAGGGTCGCGCCCAGTCAGCACCACTTCGAGCGGTGCAGGTTTATTTGTAAGAAAATCCAGCGCCAGCCGCCTGTCTATAAGGCCCAGCCGGTACGCGGCGCACAGTTCATCCAGCACCAGCAGGCCATACGCCGCCGCCCTTTCCGCCGCTTCGGCAAAGCACGCGGTATTGTTTTTACGCGCTTGCCGTTTTTCGTCTTCGTTCATATCCCGCGCAAACCCGGTGCTGCCACGGCTGCGCAATACATCGACCGCGCCTATGGATTTAAAAAGCTCCACCTCGCCCGTTTTACCGTGCTTTAAGAACTGTGTGAACAACACCCGTTTTCCGTTGCCCGCCGCGCGCACGGCCAGCCCCACAGCCGCCGTCGTCTTGCCCTTGCCGTCGCCGCAATAAATATGGATAAGGCCCTTTTTCATAGGCCCGCCTCCAGTATCCGATAAACCGCATCCATATCCACATTTCTCCTGATCCCGTCCGCAAGCAGGTCATACTGGCGGCACGCATATTCCTTCCGGTCTGTTTTCATAAGCGCACTATAGTCAATCCCCTTGCGCGCGCACAGCGCGGCGATCACGCAGGAGGATACCGCCCCGCTGTCAAATAACCCGTGGATATAGCAGCCATAGACATTGCCGCACTGGCATCCGTCAACGCCCCCGCCGTAAAGCCGCACAAGCGGCGTTGCGTCGCCGGTTATCACCGTTTTGCCCATGTGTATCTCGTACCCTTCAAACGCCGCGCCAAAGAGCCCTTGCAGTGTGCCGCCCGTCTCCAGCATTTCTCCCGTGACGCGGGTACGGGTCTTTTGTTTTTCAAATACCGTTGCGCAGGGCAGCAGCCCTATGCCCGCCATACTGCCGCCGCCTTCCACGCCGTTTGGGTCGGCAAGCGTTTGCCCCAGCATCTGGTAGCCGCCGCAAATACCAAACAGGGGCGTGCCGCTTACCGCGCGTTTTTTTACCGCCGCCTCCATACCACTCTCCCGCAGCCATTTGAGGTCGCCCATCGTATTTTTTGTACCCGGCAATATGACCATATCCGGCTGTTTCAACTGCGCGGGCGTTTTTACATAGCGAACCGAGACGCCGCCGTATGTTGCAAACACATTGAAATCCGTGAAGTTTGAGAGGCGCGGCAAACGGATGACCGCGATATCGACCGCCCCCGCTACGGTATGCTTTTCCAACCTCTCGGAAAGGCTGTCCTCGTCGTCGATATCCACATGCAGGTAAGGCACGACGCCCAAAACCGGCACGCCCGCGATCTCCTCCAGCATAGAAAGCCCGGGGCGCAATATTTCCACATCCCCGCGGAATTTATTTATGAGGAGGCCCTTCACCATGCGCCTTTCCTCTTCGTCGAGCAACATAAGCGTGCCCGCGAGCGATGCGAACACGCCACCCCTGTCGATATCGCCTACAAGCAGCACGGGCGATTCCGCCATCCTTGCCATGCCCATATTGACAATATCCCGCTGTTTCAGGTTGATTTCCGCCGGGCTGCCCGCGCCCTCCAACACGATAACGTCAAACTGCCGCGCAAGCCGCGAAAACGCCTCCATGATATACGGAACAAGCTTATCTTTATACGCGTAATACGCGGCCGCCGTCATAGTGCCCAGCACTTCCCCGTTCACGATCACCTGGGAACCTTCGTCGCTTACCGGCTTGAGCAATATGGGGTTCATATCCACGCGCGGCGCTATGCCCGCCGCCTCCGCCTGCATCACCTGCGCGCGGCCCATCTCCAGCCCTTCGCTTGTAATGTAGGAATTGAGCGCCATATTCTGTGACTTGAACGGCGCGACACGGTAACCGTCCTGTGCGAGCACGCGGCACAGCCCTGCGGCAATAAGGCTCTTTCCCGCGTTTGAGGCTGTGCCCTGCACCATGATCGTTTTGGTCATAGCGTGACCTCCTTCGCCAAAACCGCGTCCTTGAGCGCGCGCGCCAGTATTTGGTTTTTGTGCGCGTCCAGCACGGCAAAGCGGTAATAGCCGCTCTTTAGCCCCCTATAGTCCGCGCAATCGCGGATCAATATATTCTTCGTTATCAGGTATGCCTTCAAGTTGCTTTCCCCGCACCGCGCAAACAGGTAATTCGCGGCGGAATCATACACCGTAAACCCCAGCGCAGAAAGTTCCTTTTTAAGCCATTCCCGCTGTTTTGCCACAAACGCCCGCGTTTGCTCCTCATAGCCATGAAGCCCCATCACCGCGACCCCCGCCGCCTGCGCCGGTATGGAAACGCTCCACGCCTGCCCGCACCGCCGCAAGCGGCCTGCCAATTTTTCATCCGCACACAGCCCGTACCCCAGTCGCAGGCCGGGAATCGCGTACAATTTTGTAAACGCCTTTAAAATGAACAGATTTTTGTATTTGCGCAGGTATCGCTTAAGCGAGTGCGCTTGCGGCTCATCCACAAAGCCGTTAAAGCATTCGTCGGCAACGAGCAGCGTACCGCATCGCGCGCATTGTTCCAGAATGCGCAGCATGAGCGCGGGGTCGGCCAGCAGCCCTGTTGGGTTGTTTGGGTTGCACAAAAACAGTATGTCCAGCCCTTGGCGGATGCTTTTCAATATACGTTCCGTCACGGTGAAACCATCCGCTTCCGCAAGGCGCGCATACTCTATACGGCAGCCTGCCCCGCGCAAAGCGCTTTCGTATTCCGAAAAAGCAGGCGAGGGCAGCAGCGCGTTTTTAGGCCGCACGAGCTGTACCAGACGGTAGATCAGGTCGGCAGCGCCGTTACCGCATACGATATGCCGCGCGGGCGCCCCCTCTCGTTCCGAAATCGCCGCCGTAAGCTCCCTGCACAGCGGGTCGGGGTAGCGTGTGCAGTCTTCTATACTGCCTATAACCGCCCGCTTCACATCCGTGTGTATGCCCAGCGGATTGCTGTTGCTGGAAAAATCCAGCGCCGTATCAGGGTGTGGCAGCGAATAAATATCCCCGCCGTGCGTCAAATGCTCCATAAGCCCCCTCCCAAGTGTGCACTGATTAGATAGCAAACCGCCAGCTTTGCCGCGCTCAGGCCTGCCAGCATGATAATTGACGCCGCCAGCATCAGCCTGCCCGCGCGCAATATGTCCTCCGGCTCAATCTCGCGCAGCGCGTCGCCTATACCCGGCTTTCGCACGGTTTTTCCAAAATACGACGCGTCGCCCGCAAGCGCAACGCCCAGCGCGCCCGCGCACACAGCTTCCGTCTGCGCACTGTTCGGGCTGGCGTGTTTTTTTCTGTCGCGCAGATAGATGTGCCACGCGTTTTTTCCGTTAAGCCGGGTAAGATACGCCGCCAGCACCATGCAAACCGCCGTCAGTCGCGCGGGGATATAATTCCAGACATCGTCCATCTTCGCCGCAAACCTGCCGAAATACAGGTATTCGTCATTCTTGTAGCCGATCATGGAATCGAGCGTATTGACCGCCTTATACGCGAGGGCAAGCGGCGCGCCGCCCAGGCACGCATACAGCATGGGCGCGGTCACGCCGTCCGATGTGTTCTCGGCGATCGTCTCCACCACAGCCCGGATGATGCCCGGCTCGGTAAGCTCCCGCGTATCCCGCCCCACGATCATGGAAAGCTGTTCCCGTGCCCGCGCAAGGTCGCCGCTCTTCAGCGTATGGTAAATCTTTTCACCCTCCGCTTTGAGTGACTTTGCCGCCAGCACCGTCCAGCATAAGGTAATCTCCGCGCAGGCCCACAGCCACACATGCACGGAAGCGCACAGCATACACAGCGCCGCCGGGATAGCCCACGCAATGAGAACCATCGCAACGCTCATAAACGCCCCCCGCCAAAAAAGCGCGGAATCGGGCAGCCCTTGCGCGCGCAGCCTCTTTGTTCCCTTGCCGATCATCCACCCAAAAAAGCGCACCGGGTGCGGAAAGCGCTGCGGGTCGCCCAGCGCTGCGTCTACCGCGAACGCCAGCAGCAATATGGGCACGGTATAAACATAAATCATATTTTCCCTCCCGCGTATGCCGCGCACGCCCGCGCAAACCGCCACGCCGCGCCAATATCGGCGGCAAGGTACAGGTGCGGGAACCCTGCGTACAGCGTATCCGTGCTATGCACGTAATCGCGGCTTTGCCCCCGCGGCGGTTTTTGCGCCGCATACCCATCGCCCGCCGCGTCGCTTTGCCAGTAATGGAATTCATGCGCGCGCGCCGCTTGCCCCGCCTTGTGCAGCAGCCCGTCCTTCTTCGCGGTCAGTTCAATATAGCCAAAGTGGTTCAGCTTATCCGTTTTCACGCAACGCCCGCGTACCACACCCGCCATAGGGTACGGAACCCCTTCACCGTCCTCCATGCTTTCGTGCAGGTACATAAAGCCGCCGCATTCGGCAACGCAGGGCAGTCCTCCCGTTATTTTTTGCCTGATCGCCGCAAGCAAACCCGCATTCCCCGAAAGCTGTTTTGCGTAAAGCTCGGGGTAGCCGCCGCCCAGAAGCAGCCCTGAGGCGCCTTCGGGCAACGCCGTATCGCAGAGCGGGCTGAACGGGACCAGTTGTATCCCCATTTGTCCCAGCAGGTCGAGATTGTCCTGATAATAGAAGCAAAACGCGTGATCCCGCGCGATAGCAACCTTCACCGGCTTATCCAACCTAGGAAACTCTTGCGCGCAGTATTCGACCGGCGGCGCTTGCCCCGCCAGTTCAACCAGCGCATCCACCTCCACAGTCTTGCCGAGTTCCCGCGCCAGTGTATCCAGCTTTTGTTTAAGCCCGCGCACCTCCGCCGCCGTAACAAGCCCGAGATGCCTGCTTGCAATACCGCACTCTTTCAGCACAGGCAGATACCCGTATACCTTGACGGCCGTCTCCCGCTCGATCAGTTCCTTTAAAGCAAGGTAGGCCCCGGCGGAAACACGATTGAGCAGCACGCCGCGTATATTGTTGCCCTCCCGCAGCCGCAAAAACCCTGTGACCACCGCCGCGATAGAGGCGGACATCCCTTTGCCGTCTACCACCAGTACGGCGGGCGTACCCGTTGTGCGCGCCACATGGCAGGCGCTTGCCCGCGTGCCCGTGGCCAGTCCGTCATAATAGCCCATCACGCCCTCTATCACCGTGATATCGCACCCCGCCGCGTTTTGCGCAAGCAGCCGCCGCGCCGTTTCTTCATCCGAAAGGAACAGGTCTAGGTTGCGCGCTCTCGCCCCTGTCACTTCGGAATGAAACATCGGGTCGATATAATCCGGCCCGCACTTGAACGCCGCCGTTTTGTACCCACGCCGCACGAGCTCCGCCAAAAGCGCGCAGGTCACGGTGGTTTTGCCGCTGCCGGATGATACGCCCGCGATCATAAGCCGGGGAACCGGCGCGCGTTTTGCGCTTGCGGATGGTTTTTTCCGTATCGCGTCCCCACTGTCCATTTCATTGAAGGCGTTTGTGGCCGGGTTTTCCACCAGCATCACGCTCAGGCTGTCAAATTCCAGGCCGCGTAATTCTTCCGGCGTTCCCCGCGTGATCTTCTCACTTTCATACGAAAGGTTTTCCCCTACGGTTACGGGCAGCCCTGTAAGCCCGCACTCTAAAATCCTGCCGCAAATGGCGGCTGCGCTGTTTTCCCCGCCAGTCAGTATAAATGTCTTTTCGTGCGTCGCCACGGCGCGGGCGATGTGCACGCCGTCGCGCCCATGCGCGCTCACCACATACGCGTCATCCCAGCTTTCACCAAGCCGCGCGCAAAAATAAGAAAGCGAGCTTACGCCGCTCACTACACGCACTTCGTATCCATACAAAAGCGCGGTCAGTTTTTTCGCCGCGCTGAAAAAACCCGGGTCACCGGATACCAGCACGCCAATCTCCCGCGCATCCGATTTCCGGATCCCGCGTACTATCTCTTCGTTCCGCAGGCACGGTTCTTTTGCTATGCGATACGGCTCCAACAAACGCGGCGCGCCCAAAAGCAGGCCGCATCCTTCTATCGCCTGCCGCGCCTCCCCTGTCAGCGTTTTTTCCCCGCCCATGCCGCATCCGATGATCGTAACTCTTTGTTTCACTTTGCACCTTCCGTCAATACCCGTTTGAGCTGTTCCATGGTATAGCCTTCCTCGCGCGTTGGCCTGCTGATCAGAATAACCGTCACACCCAGTTCTTCCGCCGCCTGTATCTTTTCCCTGACGCCGCCCGCATCCCCGGAATCTTTGGTGACGATGAACGCTGCGTTCACATGGGTAAGCGTCGCCGCGTTCATGGCGGCGGAAAACGGCCCCTGCATACAGATTACGTTCTTTTGCGGCACGCCAATTTCCCCGCACCGCGCGATCGACTCCACCGCCGGGAGCACGCGCGGGTACAGCCGCGCCGCGTCTAAAACCGCGTATTCCGGCAAGTCTTTACTGCCCGTGGCAAGCAATACATTTCCCNNCCCGCCGTATTGCGCAAATATTCCGCCGCTTGCCGCGCGTTTTTCACAACGACGCACGCGCCGGGTTCCCCCGCTGGGCGCAACAGCCGGTAATACGGCACACCCGCGTCCGCGCACGCCTGCCGGATGTTTTCCGTCGCCTGCCGCGCGTACGGGTGCGTCGCGTCCGCCACATAGCGGCATTTTTTAATCAATTCCCGCATAGCGGCCGCATCCATAGCCCCGGTATGCACGGTGACATGCTCATGCGGCTGCGCAAGCGCCCTGCCATATTCCGTGGCGACACACATACAAACAGACACGCCGCGCCCCGCCAGAAAGCCGCACAATTCCCGCCCTTCGGATGTTCCTGCAAACACGACCGCCTCAGCCATGCCGGTACCCCCGTGGCGTCACCATGCGCCCATCGACCTCCTCTGTCATGGAATTGCCTATAAACACCGTGGTGAACATATCGACCGCCGTATCTGCCAGTCGCGCGAGCGTCGTCACTTCCATTTTCTCGCCCTCGCGCCCGATATTTTTTACTATTCCGCAAACGGTATCCGGCTTTTGGTATTGAAGAAGTATGCCGCACGCTTCTTTCAGGTAGCCGTGCCGCTTTTTGCTGGACGGGTTATACAAGCAGATCGCGAAATCGCCCATCGCCGCGCATTCCAGCCGTTTTTCGATCAATTCCCACGGCGTTAAAAGGTCACTTAAGCTTATGACCGCGAAATCATGCGCAAGCGGCGCGCCCAGCACAGCCCCGCCGGAAAGCGCCGCCGTAACACCGGCAACGACCTCTACCGTAACGCCGGGAAACTCCCGCGTCAGCTCGATCATCAGCCCCGCCATGCCGTATACGCCCGCGTCGCCGCTGCACACCACGGCAACCGCCCTGCCCGCCGCCGCCTGCTCCAATGCTATACGGCAGCGTTCCGTTTCCTTTTTCATGGGCGTAGTGATATATTCCTTATCCGGGTAAACCACCCGCACCAGATCCACGTACACACCATACCCCACGATCACGTCGCACGCCGAAAGAACGTCTCCCGCGTGCCGCGTCATTTGCGCCGGTTCACCCGGGCCTATCCCCACTGCATATACCTTCATATCCATTTACCTCTCATCAAACCGTACGCTCCATTGCTCCGCCGCCACCGCCACCGTCACCGGCCCTATCACTGTTTTAGGGACGGCCAGCCGCGCCCCCGGCCCGGCGGAACACAGCGCCGCGCGTTCGCAGACATTATCCGCGCCTGTTACGTCCTTTACGAAGCCGGAAGCGCTCACCGCCGCATCCACTTCCATCAAAGCCTCCGCCTCATATACGCGAAACGGCTTTTCCTGCGCCCGGCAAAACGCCAGCAAACCTTCTTCCCCCGCTTTGAGGCTGATCGAGGAGACATCCGCCGCCGCGCGCATCGAAAAACCATGTTGATTGAACGTAGCGCGCACCGCACACCCAATCTGTTCTTCGCCCGCGCCTTTGCGGCAGCCAATGCCGATGTGCAGTATGACCGGGAAAAGAAGCAGTGTTTTGGCAAACGGTTGCCGCCTGCTATTCAGTGAAACACAAATGCCGCATTCCGGCGCTTCGTTCGTTACAATCCCTTTAGGCAACGCGCCCACTACCGGGAATGCCGCCCTAAGCCCCACCTGCCGCCCGGCAAGCAGCGCGCCAGAAATCTCCTTGATCTGTTCCGGGTTTGCGATCACCATACCCTGCCGCGCCGCCCACGCATCCACCGCAAAGACGCCGTTTACATCCGTCGCGGTGGTGATTACAGCCTGCGCACCTATAGTATCCGCGACGCGCCGCGCCAATTCATTCGCGCCACCTATATGCCCGGAGAGCAGCGATATAGCATATTGCGCACACTCATCCACCACCACCACAGCCGGGTCGGAAAGCTTGTTTTTCAGATGCGGCGCGATTGCGCGCACCGCAATGCCGCACGCGCCGACGAAGAGAAGCCCGTCATATTCCAAAAAGGCTTTCTCTCCCCATTCGGCGAGCGTACCGCCCATCGGGTTCACGCCCGCGCCCGTATATTCGCGCGGGGCATACGGCACGGCGCCGCCCATCGCCGCCGCTATTCGCGCCGCCAGTTTTGCACCCTTTTGCGTGAACGCGATCACTGCCAGCTTCATTCCTTTGCCTCCCGGAACCCGTGCGCAAACCCCGCGTCATACAGTTTGGACAGTTCGTATTCATCGCCCAAAAAATTGCCTACGGTGACCATAGCGGTTTTTGTGATGTTATGCTGTTTAGACGCTTGCGGCAACGTGCCCACCGTGCAGCGGGCTACCTTTTCATCCGGCCATGTTGCTTTGTATACGATAGCGGCGGGCGTATCCTCGCCATACCCGCCCGCGAGTAACTGCGATTTCAGTTCCTCCGCCATGCCGGCGCTCAGGAAAATCGCCATGGTAGCGCCGTGCCGCGCAAGTTCCGCTATGTTTTGCCCGTTCGGCACGGGCGTTCGCCCCGCCATGCGCGTGATAATGACCGTCTGAGACACGCCGGGCAGCGTATATTCCGCTTTCAGCGCCGCCGCCACGCCGCAAAAAGAACTGACGCCCGGCACGACCTCATATTCCAGCCCTTCTTTTTTTAGCGCGTCCATCTGCTCGCGCACCGCGCCGAAAAGACACGGGTCGCCGGTATGCAGGCGCACGACACGCCTGTTCGCCTTTGCTGCGGCGATCATGACCGCAAGCACCTCGCCAAGCGTCATACCCGCACTGTCTTTTATCTCGCAACCCGCTTTGGCAAACTTAAGAAGCGCCGGGTTGACCAGCGAACCGGCGTAGATCATCACGTCGGCGGCTTCAAGCAACGTTTTTCCGCGCAATGTGATCAGGTCGGGCGCACCCGGCCCCGCGCCTACAAAATGTATCATTGCGCATCCCCCTGCACCACCAGTATCGAAAGATAGCCCGCTTCATCGCCCGCGTTTTCCACATCGTCATAAATCACCTGCCCGGGCAGCCCGCACCGCTGCACCATGCGCGCCGATTGTAAAAGCCCCCGCTCGGCAAGTGCTTTTTTTACCTCGGGAAACGCTTTGCCCGTTTTCATAAGCACCTTCGTGCCGGGGTAAGAAAGCCCCTGATCCGCACCCTCATACGACGCGGGAATAATATGCAGAAGCTCCGCCCCCCCGGCAAGGCTGGCATTCAGCGCCGCCGCCGCCGCGCAAAAGGACGGTACCCCCGGGATCATTTCCGCCCGCCCGCCCAGCCTGAGCACTTTTTTGTGCACATAGCTGTACGTAGAGTAAATGGAAGGGTCGCCCAACGTCAAAAACGCGACTGTTTTTCCATCCTCCAGTAGCTCCATGACGCGCGTCGCCGCCGCGTCATGGCTCTTTTCCAATATAGCCGCGTCCCGCGACATAGGCATTTTTACTTCGTGAAAAGGCTTTTCGCCGATAGATGGCACAGCCTGCTTTGCGATGGCATACGCAAGCGGCTCGCCTTTGCCTGATTGCGGCACGAAAAGTACATCCGCCTCTTTCAGCAGCCGTACCGCTTTTACCGTCATCAATTCCGGGTCGCCCGGGCCCACGCCCACGCCATACAGTATTCCGCTCATTATTTCTCTCCCTCCAGGTAGCCACTGATTAAATCGTGGTCAGATTTGCGAGACTATTTTTTCAAGATTGGCGTTTTTAGGTTCCGCTGCTAGCAGCGCTATCANNTGAAAATGGCAAGATTGAGAAAACAGGCCGCAAAGATGGTCGCGCTATTTGATCAATGGCTACCCAGGCGCATTCGCGCGATCAAACCTTCCGCTTCCCCCGCCGTACCGAGCACGCCCCACTCGTTGGAATAAACCACGACGCCAAGCGGCATATCCTCTTTTGACATAGAGCGCACATGGAACCAAATCCTTTCCATCACGCGCGCCATTGTTTGCTTGCGCAGGCCTGCGCCCGCAAGCACAGTAAGCGCGTCGTCTGTCGTGACGCAGGCAAGCAGCTTTTGCACGAGCGCCTGCGCCGCCCCTTCCGCCGCCGCAAACGCGGCTAAAAGCTCCATGCGGCAATCACCATACCCCGAATGCAGGTTTGTCATGCCGCCCGCCAGTTTGATGAACTTGCCTATGTGCCCGGCAAGCAATATGCCCGAAAAGCCCAGTTTCCCCGCAAACCGCAGCGCGCCGCCCATAAAGTTGCCGCACTGCACGATATGGGGTTTTGGCACGCCCAGCGTTTTCATCAGAAATGCCTGCCCATAATTACCCGGCGTCAGCGCGATCATCTCGCCGCCGCCCTCGCGCAGCACATTCATTTCCAGCCGGATGGAATCCAAAAGCGCCTGTTTACTCATCGGCTTTACCACGCCGCTTGTGCCCAGCACAGAAATGCCGCCCTCTATGCCCAGCCTTGGGTTGAACGTTTTGCCCGCGAGCTTAACGCCCGCCGGAATAAATACTTCAACCTTTAGCCCGCCGCCATAGCCATATTTCTCCGCCGCCCGGCGCACCTGCCGTGTTATCATATCCCGCGGCCCGGGGTTGATCGCCGCCCCCCCCACCGGCACTGCCAGCCCGCGCTTTGTGACCCGCCCCACACCCACGCCGCCGTCTATCTCCACACCGCCCGTTTCCATCTTTTCGACCGCCGCGTAAACGACCACGCCGTTTGTAACGTCCGGGTCGTCGCCGCTGTCCTTTTGTATGCCGCAAACAGCGCGGTTTTCTTCCATGCGCAATTCCTCTACCGGCAGGGTGAGAACCTGCCCGCCGGGCAAGGTGATTTGTGTACGCGATTGCACTTCACCGCCCAGCAACAGAAGCACCGCCACGCCCGCCGCGGCAGCGGCGCATGTGCCCGTCGTGTAGCCCTCCCGGAGCGTACACGGTTTCTTTTGCGCGCTCATTCCCGCACCTCATCCAAAATTTCCAGCCCCATATCCCGCGCGGCCGCGAGCAGATCCCGGTTTCTCGCGTTCATCGTGCCGTAACCGCGCAGGCAATTTATGACGCTCTCGCAGGACGCCAACTTTTCCACCGCTCTTTGAAACGCGGCCTCGCCGATCTCCTCAAAGCTTTTCTCGCCGACCACCTCCGCCGCAAGGTCGCCCGCCAGCGCAAAATCGACGTCGTTTTCATGCAGTATGCCCGCGATAAACGGCACACCGTTTTTTTGTAACGCGCGGAAGGTTTCCGCGCCCGTTCCGCCCCCGGCGATCACAAAGGTCTTTGGCTCGCCCTGCGGTTTGCCCATCTCCATACTGCCGAACAGTGGATTGTAGCTGCCGTTTGAGAGGCCGTACAGCTCGGTGATAAGCGCCCGCTCAAAAATCTCCCCCGGCGTGCCGTAATGCGCAATAGTCTCGCCCTTCACACACAGCACATAATCGGAAATCTTCTGTGCCAGATCGATCTCGTGCATGGATAGTATAACCGCGATCTTCCGCCGTTTCGCCATATCGCGGAGAATGGAAAGCAGCTCCAGCTTGTAATGGATATCGAGGAAGGACGTAGGCTCATCCAGTACGATAATCCGCGGCTGCTGGCAGATGGCCCGCGCAAGCAGCACCCTCTGCCGCTGCCCGTCGCTTATCTTAGTGAAGTCGCGCGCGCGCAGATCCAGTGTGTGCACAAGCGCCATCGCTTCGCGCACATGCGCCCGGTCTTGCTCCGAAAGGATTCCCAACTGCCCGGTGTATGGATATCGCCCCGTCGCCACAACGTCTTCGCAGGTCATCAGCTCCGTCTTGAGCTTTTCGGTCAGCACCACCGACATCCGGCGGGAAAGGTCTTTGTTTGTCATGCCGTCTAAAGAGCGGCCGTCCAAATACACCGTACCGTGCAGGGCTTTCAGGTATTTCGCGATGCTCTTTAATATGGTGGACTTGCCCGAACCGTTGGGGCCGATCAGCGTTAATATCCGCCCTTTTTCCAACGCTATACCGATATCCTTTATAAGCGGGACGCCGTGGTAGCCCACCGCCAGGTCTTTTGTGCGGAAATAAACCGTATCGCTCAATGCTTTTTGTCCCTCCTGACCATCATCCACAGCACGACCGGCGCGCCGAACACGGCGGTCACCGCGCTGATACCAAGTTCTGTAGGCGCGAAAAGCGTCCGCGCGATCAAGTCGCACCCGATGCAGAAGATCGCGCCGCCCAAAAAGCACGCGGGGATCACAAGTATGGGCCTGGATGTTTTTAAAAATGTTTTTACAAGGTGCGGTACGGCGATACCCACAAAGGAAACCGGCCCCGCGAACGCCGTAACGCAGGCCGCAAGCAGGCTGGAAAGCAGAATAAGCGTTACGCGGAAGCCCATTATGTTGAGGCCCATATTTTGCGCGTACGCTTCCCCGAGTTGGTACGCGCTGATGGGTTTTGCCAGCAAAAACACAAACACGGCGGCGGCGGAGACGACGGTGGTCATCGCGGCGACGTCGCCCCACACAATGCCCGAAAAACTGCCGCGCGACCAGTTGTGCAGGTTCACAATGTTTGCGTCGTCCGCGAATGTGATCACGAAATCCGTAATGGCCGAACAGATATAGCCTATCATAATGCCCGCCACAATGAGCAGCGCCATGCGCCGCACCTTCCTTGCCAGCAGCAGCACAAACCCCATCGCAAGCATTGCGCCCAAAAACGCCGTGCTTATCAGCGCCGCCGAGCTAGCAACGCGGGCGGAGGATAAAGCAAACACCATCACAAGTGACACGGCAAGCTTTGCGCCCGAAGCGATGCCCAGCACGTATGGGTCGGCAAGCGGGTTGTTGAAAAACGTTTGCAGCAAAAACCCGGCCAGCGCAAGCGCGCCGCCGAGCACAACGCCCGCGATCAGCCGGGGCATACGTATCTCCCATATAATGCTCAAGTTCGTGCTTTCCCCGCCCCGCTCGCCGATCGCCCTGAAAATATCTTCCGGCGGAACGGAAACACTGCCTATGCTGATATTGGCAATGAGCAGCGCAATGAACAATACCATCATGATGGCAAATACGACGAACGGCCTTGTATGCGTTTTTGTCTGTTCCCGTATCATTCTTCCGCTTTGAGCCCCTGTTATTGTAGTTTATACATAAAGTTCAATTCTTTGAGGCCGCTTTCCGCCGTGAGCATCTCGTGCATATCCGATATCATCAGCCCGATCTGCGTCGTCTCCTGAAAGAGGTTTTTATCCGTGCACCACACATTGCCGCTTTGCACAGCCTTGAAGTCGCCGAACAGTTCATTTTTGGCGGTCAGGTCGTCCAAAGTACGCACACTGCCATCTATCGTGCTGTTGTAGATAATATAATCCGCTTCTTTTGCCGTGGCGTAAAATTGCTCCATTTCCATATTCACCGTAGAGGTTGCTTTTTCGGGGTCGCCCAAATTCTCAAACACATAGTCGCCGCCCGCCAGCTCGATCATTTTGGTGATATAATCGCCCGACCTGCGCACGACCACCGAACCGTTGGAACTTACATAAAAGAACGCCACTGTCTTTCCTGTGCTTTCCTGCCCGGAAACGCTTTCCATATGGGCAACCTGCTCATCAAATAATTGGTTTGCCAGTTCTTCCTTTCCCAGCAGCGCCGCGTATAGCTTAATCCATTCCAGACGGCCCAGCGGGTGCGTTTCATAGCTGGACTGCTCTACCAATACGGGAATACCCAGTTCTTCCAGTTTTTCCTTCACCTCGGGCGTATGGTTGATCATCGTGGACTCCACCGCCAAATCGCAGCCGGCCGATAGTATCAATTCATAATCGGGCTTGTTGTATTTTCCGGCGTACAGGATATCACCCGCTTGCATGGCGGTTTTCGCGTTTTCTATATACCAGTCTTGCGCTTTCGAGCCGGAAAGGCTGACATTCGGCAGGGCCTCAAGCGCGTCGAACAGGCACATCGCCGAAGTGGCGACCAGATAAATATCGTCGGCAGGCCGCCGTATGATAACGATATCCCCGCCTACCCCTTCCGGCGCTTCCATACCTTCCGGCACGGCGAGAAACCTGCTGCCATCAGAAACCGACAGTAACACATACCCGCCCTCGTAATAGTCCACGCTGAACTGCCCGGCATATTTCAGCTCCATACTGCCTGCCCACTTTAGGCCGTTCCCGAGGCCGGGGTCACCTGCCCGCCAGTCCGTCCGCGCGCTTGCCGCGCATCCGGAAACCAGCAGCGCCGCCGCAAACAACAGCGCGCAGAACATTACCACACCGCGTTTCACTTTCCCCATATCATCCGTACCCTCACCGTTTTTTCGTGTTCTTTTTGCGCCTGCGCAGGGCGGCAATCAGGATGACGGCAGCAATTGCCGCCGCAATGGCTATGATCACCGGCGCCGTTTGCCCCGCGCCCGCATTTTGTGATTTCAATGTGCTTGCGCCAAACCGCAGCGTATATTCCACAACATGCGGCTCGCTCATCGCCACCGTCTCGGCGTTCACGGCGATATCCGCATCGAGGGCGGCAACGGGGATTTCAAATGTAGAATTCCCCTCTGTGTTCACCGGGTTGTACTTTACGCCGCCCAATTCCATGTATGTGTAATTCGGGCTACTCCAAATAATAGTCGCCGCCATGCTGCCACCCTCTATTTGCAGCTTCGCGGGCGATTCCACACTTGCGCGGCCCGAACCGCCCGAAAGCGTGACCCCGACCGTGTAGCTGCCGTCCGCGGGCACATTTACCGCCAAAGCCTGCGCGGGCAATGCAATCATCAGCAATAGCGCTAACACAAAAAAAAGCCTTTTCATTGATACCTCCGATACCTTCTCAGGTAAACGTTGATTTAAGCGGGTTCGTATCTTCGGCACTCAGACATATCTGCCCAAATATGAACCCGTATTTTACTATGTAAATATCTTGCGTCTGCTTTTGGGTATTCCCATTGGGTCAAGGAGCCTGCGGCGCATTTTAATGCCTCCGGCGGTT
>DOMW01000189.1:0-3303 GCA_003510345.1 Clostridiales bacterium
GCTAGCGTTCTAACCAACTGAACTACCAGGCCAAATACTTACACACCCACCGCCGCACTCTACTGGTGGGCCCTCAGGGACTCGAACCCCGGACCAATCGGTTATGAGCCGACCGCTCTGACCAACTGAGCTAAGGGCCCGCGTCATAAAAAGAGCAACAAACTCATAGATGGTGACCCCGAGGAGAATCGAACTCCTGTTACCGCCGTGAAAGGGCGGTGTCTTAACCGCTTGACCACGGGGCCACGTTGCTGTTTTATTCCGGCCTGCCCACCATCTTTCCCGTTTTACCGGGAAAAGAATGGTCGGGGTGGAGGGACTCGAACCCCCGGCCCCATGCTCCCAAAGCACGTACGCTACCAAACTGCGCTACACCCCGAAGCATGCTCTCTTTATTAGCGACGCTTAATAATATACTGTACATCAAAACAAAAGTCAATATTATTCTGCCAAAAAATATGGATCGGAGGCGCGGGGGGCAAATGATCTTTGTAGTACCCTATTATTCCTCTTCCTCATAATAAAGCTGCTGAAATATCTCCCACAAATCGTTGAGTTCCTCTTCCGTCTCAATGGGCACATACACATCGCCATGCTCGTCGTCTTCCTTTATGCGCATTATGAGCACCTCGCCCGCGTCGAACTCGTCCATCTTTTCTATCGGGGTAAACGCGATATAAAAATCATCCTCTACCTCAAAGGTAAGCAGGTGTTCAAACTTATAATTGTTCCCTTGCTCGTCCTGCATTTCGATCGTATTCGTATCGTCTGCCATTTTATCTCCTATCGTATGGAATCCATGTACCCCTGTAAAATATACACCGCCGCGATTTTATCCACGACCGCTTTTCTTTTTTTCCTGCTCATATCCGCTTCAAGAAGCGTCTGGTGCGCGCTTTTGGTGGTGAGCCGCTCATCCCAATACAAAAGTGGCAGGCCGGTGTGCTCTTTTAACTGCTCGGCAAAAACCTGTACCTTTTCCGCCTGCTCGCCAATACTGCCGTTCATATTCTTTGGCAGCCCGCATACAATCCGCCCTACATCGTGGCTTTTCATATACGCCGCCAAATATTGAATGTCTTTCCCTTCCTCGCTGCGCTGGTAGGTCTCCATCCCCTGTGCCGTCAGCATCAGCAGATCGGAAAGCGCAATCCCTATTCGTTTGTCGCCAATATCAAGGCCGATCAACCGAGCCAAAATGCTACCTGTTCCTTTCCTGCGGCATAAAAATACGCGGCGTTCCCTATCGCGTTCCCGTAATACCGCCGCGTATTATTCGTCATATCTGTTTGATATAGGAACTCACCAGTTCCTCCAAGAGCTCGTCTCTGTCCACACTGGCAATCAATGAACGCGCGTTCTTATACCCTGTAATATAAGTCGGGTCGCCCGAAACAATGTAACCAATGAGCTGGTTCACCGGGTCGTATCCTTTTTCACGCATCGCCTCACTCACGATGCGGATAATGCCACGAACGGGATTTTCCAGTTCTTTATCAAATGAAAACTGCATAGTCTTATCAAAATCACTCACGGCTTTTTCCTCCCTCTGTCCTGTCCAATCGTTTATCAGTATACCCTATATTATCCGCTTTGTAAATCAAAGGGCGCTTTTTTTACACTTTGATAACCACTAACCACATCGTTGCGGCCTTTCTATGATTAGCGGTTACCTGCACATACCTTTTCCAAACAATCTACCGTATAGGCTATCTGCTCCTCGGTCGTCGCCCGCCCGAGCGTAAAGCGCAGGCTTGCCGCCGCGTCTTCACGGGAAAGCCCCATCGCCAGCAATACGTGGGATGGGTGAACGGAACCCGTCTGGCACGCCGAGCCCGCCGAACACTCCACACCCATGTGGTCGAGCGCCACCAAAAGCGCGCGCGCCTCGGTTCCGGGAAACAGTACATTCAAATAGCTTTCCACCCGGACGGCTTTGCCCGCGTTTATTACAGCGCCGGGGATTCTTTCCCGAATACCCCGCGCAAGCGCATCCCGCAAGTCTTTTAGCCGCGCGTTCTCGTGCTCCATTTCATCCTGCGCCAGGCGCAGCGCTTCCGCCATGCCCACCGCCCCGGCAATGTTTTCCGTACCCGCGCGCCTGCCGCGCTCCTGTGCGCCACCGTCAATAAGCGGCAATAACTTCACCCCATCCCGCGCATACAGGCCGCCAATCCCCTTTGGCCCGTAAAATTTATGCGCTGAAAAGCTCAGCAGGTCGGCGCGCATAGCGGCGAGGCCTCTGTGCCCTGCGGCGGCGACGGCGTCCGTATGCAATAGCACCCCGGCGGCGCTCGTTACCGCGGCGATTTCATCGATGGGGTTTATCGTCCCCACTTCATTGTTCACCGCCATAACGGAAACAAGCGCGGTTTCCGCGTGAATCGCCTCGCGCACCTGTCCGGCGGAAACAAGGCCGTTCGCGTCTGTGGGAAGGTAAGTTACTTTATACCCTTCCTTTATGAGCGCCTCACAGCATTGCAGCACCGAATGGTGCTCTGCGACCGTCGTGACCATATGCTTTTTACCGCCCGCGCGCATCACGCCTTTTATTGCCCAGTTGTTGCTTTCCGTGCCGCCCGAAGTAAAGTAGATTTCTTTTGGGTTTTTTGCGGAAAGCAGCCGCGCGATCTCTTTTCGGCTGTCTTCAAGGGCATTTGCCGCCCTGCGCCCGCTTTCATAGATTCCGGAGGCATTGCCGAAACATTCACTAAAATAGGGCCGCATACGCAAAAAAACTTCATCCCTCACAAATGAAGTCGCGGCATAGTCCAAATATACTCGCTCCATTATTACTCCATTACTCCCCTACAATGCTATAAACGCGCCCATCGCGCCCGTCTGCCCGTTATCGCGCCGATGGGAATAAAACAAATCTTCTTCACAGTGCGTGCACAGGTCGGCGCACGTGACGTTTTCCGCGGGCACCCCCGCGCGCGCAAGGTCGCCCAAAAGCACATCCTGCAAGTTCACGAAAAGCTTACCGCCGCGTTCTTCCACCACGCCATCGCCAAAACGCCCGGTGAACGGGTCGGCCACATCGCGCTTCACCTCAAAACAGCACGACCGAATATGCGGGCCTATCCCCACCAATATATCCTCATACGCGCTGCCAAAGCATTCGTTCATCCGCCGCAGCATTTTCACCACGATCTGCCGGTAAGTCCCCTTCCAGCCCGCGTGCCCCGCCGCCACAACGCGCTTTTTTCTGTCCGCCATAAAAATAGGCACACAATCCGCGTGCAGCGTAACGATGGACACACCATCCGTATCCGTGACCATCGCGTCACAATAATCGTAATC